>CALVUW010000031.1 GCA_944363695.1 uncultured Bacilli bacterium
GAAAAAAATCAATCTTTACGATTGATTCCTATATCAAAAGTTCGAAAAGTTCGAACAGATTCGTCAATGGTGCGGGTAACAGGAGTTGAACCTGCACGTCTGGGACACTAGATCCTAAGTCTAGCGCGTCTGCCAATTCCGCCATACCCGCATGTTATGGTGGACCCTGATGGACTCGAACCATCGACCGTTCGGTTATGAGCCGAATGCTCTAACCAACTGAGCTAAGGGTCCATTGCCATTTAATAGTATCATAAAATAAATTTCTGTGCAATACTTTTCCTCAAAAAAATCACTAACTTGTAGTGATTATTTGGTTAAATGGTTTAATAAATTAATCTTAAAAATATCTTTTTCTGGATTAGACTTAGAAATCATAACACCTTTATAAGTCGATAGTTCAGCACGGTGTCCTTCATCTAAAATACCTTCTGGCGTAATATTAGTTAATAAGATTACTTTCTTATCTAAATAAACCGTATAATGAACTTTAATTACACCATGTACTTTTGCAAATAAAGCATCTGTTGGTAATTTTAGCTCGTAGCTTTCTGTCTTTGCTTGCACATCTTCTGCTACTTTCTCTCCTAAAAATTGTCCACTACGGATTTTAGGATAATAATCAAACGTTAATTTTTTATACGCTAACATATTGTACTTACGAACAGAACGCTCACGTTTTCTAAAATCATTTTCATCCAAATATTCGAATATATAAGACTTCTCCATAATAGTACCCCCTTTGTTCAACCCCTATATTTTGAAGTTGGTTGTATTATACTACAAAAGTAGGCATTTGTCAAATTTTATCGTATTTTAACAGCGAACAAGCGTAAATTTTTCGTCCAAAATTGAATATAAGTAACAAGATACTGGTACTTGCAATTGATTTTCAACAAACTTTTTATAACCTGCCAATTGGCTTTGATACGCATCATCAACAGTATTTTTTAACTTATAATCCACGATAACAGCCTGCTCATCCCCTACTATTAACAAATCTATGATCCCATGTTCTAATTCAGAACCATTTTGAAAATAAAATTCATACTCTTGGAAAAAACGGTCTTGCTGATGCTGCTTTAAAAACGTACTATGTAAAAAAGCCTCTACTTTTTTCCGTAGATAATCATCAGCAATTATAGGCATTTCTTTGGTAATTAAATTGCATCTTTCTAATAACTGATGGACTTGCCGTCCCATCTGCAGTAATGCTTCATTTCCCTCAGTAAGTGCCTGTTTGGCAAATGTCTTTTTCTCCAGCAATTTCTCTTCGAATATAGAAGGCAGAATCTGGCATTCTTGCTGCTTCGTATGTTGGAAAGTCGTCGGATTTTTTACCAATAAATAATCTTTACTAAAATTTGGAATTTCGTTAATACTTTTCTTATACGGTAACAATAGCGAGTAGACGCTTTTTATCGTACTCTCAAATGAAGTATACGCTAATCGCGTCGTATCATCTACTTTATCTCCAACTAACCCAGCTTCTATTTCTTCCGGTAGAACCAAAATCATCTTTTCTCTAGCTCGTGTTAAGGCGACATATAAAAGACGAATTTTTTCACCAATATCTTCAATCTTTAGATGATGTAGTAACAAAGTCTTCGTAATTAAATCTTGGCTAGTTTCCATATCTGGCATAATAATACCATAGGTCTTATCGTATAGAACGGATTGTTTAAAATCGCTGTCATTAAATTTTTTGGTAAAACCGGCAAAATAACAAATTGGATATTCCAAACCTTTGGACGTATGAATCGTCATCATTTTTATACTATTAGTCTCTGGCTTACTCATCGCTAGTTTAATTTCAAAGTTACGATCGGTAACCGTTTTAAAATAATCTGTTACCATATCCATGGTATAACCACTAGCTTCTAGTTGCTGTACCAATTGATAAAAATATTCCATTCGATAACTCATGACACGAACATTCCCAATCGTGACTAATTTTTCTTGATAATTCACTGCTTGTAAGATGGTATCTAAGAATAAAGTTGGTGTAATAACATCAAATTGCTCAGCCATAGGTAAAAATACTTTAAAAACCGAACTTTCTTCAAAGGTACGATCTACTACATAATGATAAATTTCTTCATCACTTAAGGCAAACAAAAAACTTCTGGCTAGAGACGTAAAGGCAAATAAGAAATCCGTATCATATTGTTTACTTGCCATCTTTGCCGTCATTACAAACATATTCTTTAACAAATATAGATCTACACTACTGCTAGCCTTTTCATCTTGCCACAAAGTTAAAGGCAATCCTAAATACTCAAAGATTTGTCGATACGTCACAAAATCAGTAGATCGATCCATCAAAATTACAAAATCACGATACTCAATCGGCCGCAACTCATCTTGATCTTTATCATACACTAAATAATGCTGCTGCATTTTTTGCTTAATATCATTGGCAATAATAAAGGCTTCCTTTTCAACCGTACTAATCGATTTATCCTCAGCGTCATAACTAAGTAAAGATAAATGATGGCAGGCATCAGTCGCCGCTTTTTCTTCGTAAGTTGTATTCCCAAAAATCATGGCATGGCCCTCTTGATAAGCAGCTCCACCAATGGCATCATCCATAATACAACTAAATAAATCATTAATATCCGCAATAACTTCTCTCCGGCTACGGAAGTTTTTGGCTAAATCAATCACGACTCCATCTATTTGCTGCTTATAACGATCATACTTTTCTTTGAAAATCATCGGATTAGCATTCCGGAAACGATAGATAGATTGCTTAATATCACCGACCATGTAAACATTGTGATTGGCAATATACTGGATAAAAGTCTCCTGAATATCATTAGTATCCTGATATTCATCAATTAGAATTTCTTGAAAACTATCCCGTAATTCTATTCGTATCTCTTCATGCTCACTAACGGCTTTAATGGCTAATTTTTCAATATCCATAAATGTATATAATTGTCTAGCACGCTGAAACTCCTGTAAGCGTTTATTTAACTGTAATAGAATCTCTAACATTACCTCAATCCAAGGCTTTGTTTTCAGAATAGCTGTTTTCATTTGCTCATGATTTTCATATAAAGTTAAGCTTTGCAATTCTTTTATGATATCCGCTAACTGTTGTTTACAAGCTTTCAATTCTTCTGCTGATTGCGCTGGCAAACGTGGTAACGTAATATCATTATTTTTCTTAATTTCTTCATAAGTCGTACTAGATATAAGGGGTGCTACTACGGCTTCTACTTTTTCGTAGTACTTCCCCTCTGCTAAGCTAGCAAAATCTTGCCAAGTATCCAGTAACTGTGCATGTTTTTGTTTGACTAATTGATCATATTCCTCTACCATTTGGTGCAAATTAGCTTCTTGATAGTAGTTTTTAGCATAGTTTTCTAACACGTATTGTTTATCTAGTTCTAATTCTAACTGATCATCTAGTGCTAACAATTTGGTCTGTAAAGTCGCATCATCTTTGAGGCAAAAATACGTAATTAATTGTTCGAAAGCTGGTGTTGGCTGTTCGTAGTATTCTTCTAGTATCTCGGTTAATAATTCTTGTTTTTTTAAGGTTAACAGTGAAGCTTCTGCTATTTTAATATCTTTTGGAACTTTTAACACATCAGCATATTTTTTAACCACTGTTAAAGAGAAGGCATCAAAAGTAGTAATATAACTACTATCTAGTAAATCTAGCTGGTCCGCTAAATGTTCAGCTTGGAGCTTTTTTCTAATACGTTCTTTCATTTCTAAAGCTGCTTTATTGGTGAAAGTTAGAATTAATAATTGAGAAATCGAAACACCTTGTTTAATCTTACGCAACACCCGTTCTGTTAAAACCGCGGTCTTACCACTACCCGCTCCGGCACTAACTAAGATATTTTTTCCTTCTAAATCGATGGCTTGTTGTTGTTCTTCCGTAAATTTAGGCATGGTCTTCCTCCTTTATAGAATCCAGATATTGATTGTCTCTAGCATCATGAAAACAGATCTCTTTAAAAGGGCAATATTGACAGCTGAGGTTTTTTTGTTGCACGATTTTAGGGGCGATCGCAAATTCGCCGGCTAGAATAGCATTAGCAAAGTCATCTATTTTTTCTTTAACCAATTGTTTCATCTGTTCTTTTTGCTCACTTGATAACACTTTACTTTTAGCGCTTAAGCGACCATCTTTTGTTACCGATAAGCCTTTAATCCAACTACTCTTTTCGTAGTTTTCATCTAACCATACTAAGTTATCTTCTTCAGCCGTGACATAACCAACCAATTTTAAATTCTGCTTCTTTTCAACATCATTTTTACTATTTTTTAATAACATCTGATAGAATAATCCGGTAAACACTGGCTGGTTAAACAAACCAGACGTCTCAATTAAATATAAATAAATTGGTAACTGCATATGCAAGCCGGCTGCTAAATAATCAAAATTTAAAGTAACAGATCCCGTTTTATAATCTAAGAAAGCATAATAAGTTTTCCCATTCTTTTCGCAAAATAAAATCTTATCGATAAAGCCCTTTAATAGATATTTATCTCCAGCAAGAGACAGCTTCTTTTCAACATACACCTTAGTTAAAGTCGTATTTTTTTCCTGTTCTTTGACTTCTTCTACAATAAAGGCCAATTCGTTTTTTAAACGTTTTAACAAAAACTTTTCTTTCACAGTCAAATCAAAAGCTGAAATAGCTTGGTTGTAACTCGTATCAAAATCAAATGAGTCCTGATACATACTAGCTAAGACTTGATGATAAATAGTTCCAATTTTTTGAGCAAATGTCTCTTGATAAGCCTCTAGTTGTAAGACATACTTAGCATAATAGCGAAAGGGACACAAAGCATAATCATCTAACTGGGAATAAGATAATACTAACTTAGGCATCGTAACAAAATGTTTCTGATACGTATGATCATAAGTTTGATATAAACTATTATAATAAGGTAATAACTTAGTTAAATCTGATGCTTCTTCATGATATTTGTAATATTGGTCTAACAATAGACCCAAAGTATATTGATTATAAGTGTGACTAAATTGATAAGGATAAATCGTTGGTTCTATCGTTGTTAAGTTTAATTCCTCAATCATACTAGCTGGATAAAAAATTTCTTGTAAAGATGTATCTTTATAAGATAAAAACACATGGGGAATTGTCTGTAAGGCAAGTTTAGTTGCTTCTTTTAACGCTTTATTTTTTTCAGCAGCACAAAGTTGCCCTACTTCTTGTTTAGCCACATCACTCAAGAAATCATCATCCTTATAAATGGCTGGTATTTTGTTTTGATTAACGCCTAGTACAAACACATATTGATCATCGCGACAAAGATCAGCGATGGTACAAACATTAGAATCAATCGTAATCGCATCTTGATATAAAGGAACATCTAGATAAGTATGCTGCAAGGCATCTGCTATTAAAGTAGCATAATAAGGGCTATTCTTAGCATAAGAAAAAGTTTGTAAGAGAGCTTGTACTTTTTGTTTCAGTATATCTGAAGTTAATGCCGTGATATCTAATTCTTTTAAAAAGTTTTGCCCTTGAATGGTCTGCGCTATGGAGTATTTTTTTGGTAAATTAAGCGGAATGGAAAACCAAGAAAATACGGTTTGTAAGGTATAGTAATAACTGGTATCTACTCCTGCTAATACGATTTGATGATAGGCAACTTGCTGCTGATTAAGGGTACGGATCGCTTGGGCTACTCCGACTACTTCCTCGTATAAAGTATTATAATGTGTAATCGTTGTAAGCAAATACTTTGCTTGTGGCTTGATAATCGTCGCTTTCAAATCAGCCAACATCTTTTTCTCGTATGGTTCTAGTAAAGGATAGCCCATCACTACTACCTTTTTGGTTTTTAGATACCGTTTATAATCCCCATCATATTCCAATAAATTTTGTTGTTCTAATAATGCTTTAATCGCTTGTAATTGTTTTAATTTAGGATGTGTATACGTTTTATCTTCCAAGCTATACAAAACTGGTAACAACTGTCTAATGACATCAAGTGTATAATCCGTTTGCTCTAACAAAAAAAGCGTTGCTTCTTCTTTAACACGAAAAAAATAATGTTCCTTTACTTCTTGTAAGCTAGCAAAGGATAATCGGTAAAGGCTATGATTTTTCGCTTGTTCTAATAAAATTTTTTTCTTAAGATTACTAGGAGCAATTATATACATATCATCTTCTAAAATCAAGCTCATACAGATCTTCCTTTCTTATATTATTATACCACAGATCATAACAAAAAAAGAAGACTAGGCTGTCTTCTCAAATTGACTATTATATAATTTTTCATAAAATCCTTGCTGTTTCATTAATTCTTCATGTGTTCCTTGCTCAATTATGTTTCCTTTTTGCATAACTAAGATTAAATCAGCATTTTTAATTGTTGATAGCCGGTGAGCGATAATGAAGGAAGTCCGACCTTCTGTCAATTTATCCATGGCTTTTTGGACCAATTCCTCTGTTCTGGTATCGACATTACTTGTCGCCTCATCTAGGATTAGGAATGGTGCATCTTCAATCATACCACGAGCAATCGTTAACAACTGTTTTTGTCCCTGGCTAATACCATCATTATCACTTAGAATGGCATCTAGACCACCTGGTAATGTTTGGACAAAGTGATCAACACCAACAGTACGCAAAGCTTGCCAAATTTGATTATCACTTACATCATCTTTATTAAATTTAATATTTTCTCTAACGCTACCAGAAAATAACCATGTATCTTGTAATACCATAATGAATAAATCATGAATATTTTCTCTGGTTAATTGTTTCGTTGATACACCATCAATTAAAATATCTCCATCGTTAATTTCATAAAATTTCATCAATAAATTAACTAATGTTGTCTTACCAGCACCCGTTGGGCCAACAATAGCAATTTTTTGACCCGGTTTTGCTGTTGCATTAAAATCTTTGATAATCATCTTATGAGGATCATAACCAAATTTAACGTGTTTAAATTCAATTTCCCCTTTTACTTTAGATTTATCTAAATGCTTCGTACATTCTTTTTGATCTGTCATTTCTGTTTCATCTAAGAACTCAAAAACACGCTCACTAGCCGCTGCTGTTGACTGCAAATTGGTCATAGCTTGTGCCATTTGTGATAATGGATTGGTAAATAAACGTACATAAACCATGAATGCCACAATCACACCAAAAGAGATAATATTATTCATGGCTAATAAAGCCCCAACAATACAAACTGCTACATATCCTAAATTACCAACAAAGCTCATAATAGGAGGCATTAAACCAGATAAGAAAGCACTTTTTTGATTACTTTCATATAATTGTTGATTTAATTTAGCAAACTCTGCTTCTGCTTCTTTACTACCATTATAAGCTTTTACGACATTATGACCAGAATAAATCTCTTCAATATATCCATTCATATCACCCAATTCTTTTTGGCGACGAATAAAATATTTTTGCGATTTATTTAAAATCACACCAATTAAAGTAAAACCAAGTAGACTCGCGACAATCGCCGTAATAGCCATAATCCAGTTCGTAATAAACATCATTAAGATGGAACCTAAAAATAAAGTAATACTAGATACCAAGGTAGCCAAACTATTATTTAGATTTTGAGCAATCGTATCAACATCATTGGTCACTCGTGATAAGACATCACCAGTTTCATGATTATCAAAATACTTTAGAGGTAATCGATTAATCTTAGTACTAATACTACGACGTAGTTTTCTTGCAAATTGATTAGAAACTGTGGTCATAGAATAATGTTGTACATAACTAAATAGTGCACTTAACACATATAAAATTGCTAATAATAAAGCAATATTTTTAACCTTATCCATATCCATGGTTGGTTTAACTTCATCATAAATACTACTTGGTAATTGATCTAAGGCAGCTAAAATTTCATCCGTATTACTATCTTCATCAATAGAAGATAAAATCTGCATAGCTTGTTGTTGATCTTCTGTTGGTATGGTTGGATCTTGTAATACTTCCGCTATATGTTCTTCACTCACGTTAGGCTGCAAACCAGCGCTAATCGTATCTGTTAAATCTGATAACTTATCAGGTGCTACTAAAGCCAAAATAGAACTAGCAATGGCAAGTACTAAGGCAAAACTCATTAGAACATGCCATGGCTTCAAATGAGCTAACAACCGCTTAATAGAGCCTTTAAAATCTTTAGATTTCTCATACGTTCTTCCACCAGGTCTAGGCATTTTCTAACTCCTCCTTTGTAACTTGCGATAAAGCAATTTCTTTATACACTTCACATGTTTTTAATAATTCTTTATGGGTACCCATACCAACCACATTTCCTTTATCAAGCACAATAATTTGATCGGCATTCATAATCGTACCAATTCGCTGTGCTACTATTAGACTAGTCGCATCTTTTGTATATTTCTTTAATTCTTTTCGTAAAATCGCATCTGTCTGATAATCTAGCGCAGAGAAAGAATCATCAAAAATATAGATTTCTGGATCACGGGCAATTGCACGAGCAATCGCAAGTCGTTGTTTTTGACCACCTGATACATTGGTACCACCACGAGCAATATGTGCTTCATATTGTCCATCCATGTTTTCTACAAAGTCTTTAGCTTGCGCTACAGCAACAGCCTCTTTAATCTTTTTCATGGTTGGCTTAGCTCGGCCATTATCGCCGTAACTAACATTACTTGCTACTGTTCCGGTAAACATAACTGCTTTTTGAGGAACATAACCAATTTTATTATGTAATGCTTCTTGCGTATAGTCTTTTACATTAATACCATCGACTAATACTTCTCCTTCTGTTACATCATAAAATCTAGGAACTAAATTAATTAATGTTGATTTACCACTGCCTGTAGAGCCAATAAAAGCAATTGTATCTCCTTTATTAGCTTTAAAGGAAATATCTTTTAACAGATATTCATCTGCGTCTGGATATTTAAAGGAAACATTCTTGAATTCAACCGTTCCTACTTCTTTGGTAGCAGTTGTTTTAGTACCATCAGCAATACTAATGTCAGATTCTAACACTTCGTTAATACGTTTGGCAGATACTTCAGCACGTGGCCACATCATAAATATCATAGCAAGCATCAAGAAAGACATAATAACTTGCATACCATAACTTGAGAAGACGACCATATCACTGAATAGATTAATCTTATCAACCATGCCTGCTTCGGCAATCATGAAAGCACCCAAGAAGTAAATACCCAAGGTCAAGAAGTAATTAACCAAGTTCATAACTGGATTCATGATAGCAAAACATCGTTGATTAAATAATTGTGTTTTTGTCAATTCTTCATTTACCTGTTGAAAACGATCTTCTTGGAATCCTTCAGCATTAAACGCCCGAATAACTCGAATACCAGTTAAATTTTCTCTAGTAACGCCATTGATCTTATCAATTAACTTTTGTACTTTGGAAAAACGTGGTAACACAATAAACATAAGCGTTGATACAGTAACTAATAGAATTAATACACCTATACCGGTTAAAGCACTCCACTGTATATTTTTACCTAAAATTTTAGATACAGCCCAAATAGCCATAATTGGTGCTTTAATTAATAATTGTAAGCCCATCGCTACTAACATTTCTATTTGCGTAACATCATTTGTTGTTCTAGTAATTAAACTACTTGTAGAAAATTTCTTAATTTCTTCCATGCCAAATGATTCAACTTTAGCAAAAATCTTCTCACGTAGAGTTAGTGAAAAACTAGCAGCAACACAACTAGCTAAGTAGCCTACAACTACCGCTGATAATAAGCTACCACCTGCACATAGTAACATATAACCACCTTGGGTTAAAATGTCGGTTAACGTACTATTTTCTGTTTGAATTAATCTGGTAATGGAACTCATATAATCCGGTAATTTTAAATCAAGCCAAACTTGAAAGATAATTAAGATAATGGATACAATAATCATTCCAATATCTTTTTTTGTAAAATTCTTAAATAACTTTCCCATCTTTACACCCTTTCTAAATTTTGTTCTATTTTTTGCAACACATTTTTAAAGCAAAGCATTTCCTCTTCACTAATTTCTTGTCGCAAAATCTTATTAATCTTTTTAGTATCTTTTTTTAACGTACTAGCGATTAAACAAGACTTTTCGGTTAAGGTAATAATTTTTTTCCTTGAATCTTGTTCTGAACCATTACGTACAATCAGTCCGTTTTTTTCCATCGTATTCAAAACAACAGATATGGTTGACTTATTACAAGCCATTAAATTCTCTATATCTTTTTGAGAAATTCCCTCTTGTCGATCATAAAGCAGCATAATAATACGACTATGAACCGGCGTTACATCAATTCCCATTTTCTTATAGCGTGCTAATAACTTTTTAAATAGTTGCATATTAATGGTATTAAGCATAATAATAACCGATGCGGTATCCAAATGATTCACCCCTTTAGTTCGATAGCGAACTATTACATTATATACCACTACTTACTCATTTGCAACTAAAATTTAAAATCTTTTACAAGGAATTTCACAAAAAAAGAAACCCTCTACTGAAAGGGTCTCTTCTTCTCCCATAACTTAAAATCTAGGAAATTACGTACGGAGCACTAACGGTACCACTACCGCTAGCAAAGCCGTTATTAGTGGTCACATTGATAACTGGACGAATGGCGAGAAGAACATTCACATTAGCGCTGCTCAAAGCAATATCCTCAGTCAAGACGCGCGCACGACCATAGAAGTCGTACGGTGTTATACTCCAATAACCATAACCTGTTATACCAGAATTTAAATAATTATAGTCTTCCATACTTAGAAGTTCTCCTGCTAATGCTAGCTCATCAGCCGTAATTAATCCTGCTTTTAAACGATAACTGCCTCCATAACTTTCACTTATTGCAGGGCATACTAAACTCGGAGTGTTTGACTTAGTATCATTATTCATACTTTGCCCTAATCTATCATAACTAGCAAATACATTCACATCTCCCATATCCGGAAATCCATAATCTGTTTCTGCTTGATAACCACTGCTATCACTACAAAATCTTCCTGTTGTTACATACGCATCATAAGAACTACTTCCCAATGTATTAGTATACCAGGTATCTACTTCTTTTTTGATA
>CALVUW010000032.1 GCA_944363695.1 uncultured Bacilli bacterium
GATCTTACCTTTTTCCTCAGTCGATATATCATGTTCGGAAAAATTCTCTATAAACTGCATCCATTGATCGGCTACTTCTGTATATGACATTTTACTCTGAATAGGATCGCCCATAACACATTCATCCCATATCACTCTATCATGGGGATAGTCTCTACTACGAACTTCCTCTAACCTTTTTCCACAAGCGATACATTTACAAGTCCAATAAGTTCTTCCTTCATATCTATCTGTAAAACCATCTTCAAAATACCAGGCAGGATGAGTACATCTTTCTTGTTGGCCTACTAATATTATACCTTGTAAAGTCATTGCTTCTTTAGTAGATGAATCAAGTTCTTTTTCTATACCGAGATATTTTTTCACATTATCATCTTCAAGTAGTTTTCTTCTTTGTCTAATTAGTTTTCCCCTACTTGCTTTTAACTCTAATAACTTATCTTCATATGATTTTAGTTCTTCATCAGTCATAATTAAACCCTCCTATTTATAGGATAGCTTATTTAACAGTCTAAATCAAGCTGGTTCCTGTCATTTCGTCTGGTTTTTCTATATCCATATAGTTTAATATAGTAGGAGCAATATCTCCTAGTTTACCCGGTTTTATTTCTTTAATGTTATGGTCTGTAATAATAAAGGGAACTGGACTCGTGGTATGAGCCGTTATTATTTCGCCTTTCTCATCTTCCATAATTTCAGCATTACCATGATCTGCTGTAATAAACATCGTAAAGTCTTTTTCAAGAGCAGCTTTATAAAGTCGTTCCATATTTTCATTAACAGCTTGTACTGCTTCTACTACTTTATCAAATTTACCGGTATGTCCTACCATATCACAGTTGGCAAAGTTTAGAATGATTAAATCATATTGATCCATAACTTCTATTAATTTATCTGTTACTTCATAAGCACTCATCGCTGGATACATATCATAAGTTGCAACATCTTTTCTTGGGATGATTATTTTATCGGTATGTGGGATATCTTTTTCTTCTCCACCATCAAAGAAATACGTAACATGAGGATATTTACTTGCTTCAGCAATTCTTAGTATCTTCAATCCGACTGAGGCGGCATATTCTCCTAAAGTATTAGTTAGATGCATTGGTGGAAAAGCAGGTGTAGCCATGACTGTATGCTCTGGGGTCATCATAGTTACTAGTTTTACATTTTTAAAATCAACGCGCGGGAACTCTTTAAAGTCTTTATTCGTTAGAGCAGTGAAAGTTTGAGTAATACGGTCTGGTCTAAAATTAAGCATTACCATACCATCATTTTCCTTTAAAGTCCCATCCTCTATTAATTTAGCAGGAACAATAAATTCATCCATAATATTTTGTTTATAGGAATTTTCTATATATTCTTTATATGAATTAATGGTAGGCCCTTCTCCATGTACTAATAAATCATAATACTTCTTAGTAACATTCCACATTCTTTCTCTATCCATCGAATAATATCTACCAGAAATATCAGCTAACTTACCAAAGCCTAATTCATTTAATTTATTAGTCAATTCATCTAAAAATTTAAGGGCAACATCAGGAAGTGTATCCCTTCCATCTAAAAAGGCATGAACATAAACATGATGAAAGTTTTCTTGTTTACATAAATCTAACATTGCAAAGAAGTGATTAATATGCGAATGAACGCCACCATCACTTAATAGACCGAATAAGTGAAGTGAAGAGTTATTTTCTTTACAGTGGTTAATGATATCTAATAAGACTTTATTTTTAAAGAAACTACCATCTTCAATCGCATGATTAATTTGCATAAGTGGCTGGTCTACCACACGACCAGCTCCTATATTTAGGTGACCTACTTCACTATTACCCATTTGACCAGCAGGTAACCCGACCGCTTCACCACTAGCTTCTAATGTCGTATGCGGATATTGCTTCCATAAATTTATAATATTTTCTGGATTAGCAGCAATTACAGCATTTCCCTTTTTTTCTTCTCTATAACCAAAACCATCTATAATGGTTAACAATACTTTTTTCATAATCATCAACCTTTCCTGATCGCTAGTATATCAAATTATTTAAGCAGAAAATAGCATAAATTGGAAGATAGTGTACACCTTTTCGATTCGTAAAGTTATTTTCAGTGATTCGATAGGCATCTTCTACTGGATAACGTTTCATAAATACGGATAAGCTTTTCACTTTTGAACCAGTTTTGGTGGCAATTTCAATTGGTATCACTCTTCCCATTCGATTTTGAATGACAAAATTAACTTCTGCTTTTCCTTCTGATTGATAATAATAAAGTGAATAACCGGCTTCCATTAACGTATGAGCAATATGATTTTCATATAAAGCTAACTTTATGTTCTCATCTGCTAGTAATTTTTGTTTCGTTAAATGATAACGGCAGCTAAGTAAACCATCATCTGGATAATATAGTTTAAAACTGTCTATCTCACGACAACTAGATAAGGGCGATTTAATCGTAGTAATTTTATAACTTCTATATAATAACTGATTACTAACTAAATATTGAATCACACTTTCATATTCTTTTGCTCGTTTACCAAAGCCAAGTAGACCATACTGAAATTTTTTGTTATCTTTATATAGCTGCTGACAAATACTATCTACAACTTCTATCCCCCTTGGAATATCAATTAAATTTTGTGTTCTTGTCAGTTCTGCTTTATATAAATCAAAAATACGTTCCTGAATACTACGCTGATAAGCAATGGCCTCACCATTAACATAAGAACATACCACTTCTGGTAGACCACCTGTTAATAAGTAATCATAAAATAAGGATAGCGCTTTCGTATGTACGGCACAACTTTTCTGGTTATCAAAAGCATAGCGGATTTTTTCTGCTACTTCTTTTTGATGACAAGCCCATAAGAACTCTTCAAAATCCATTTCATTCATTAACTTATATTGTAATTCCTCACCACGATATTTGATAATATCTTCCTTACTAGAAGCAATGGCGATAACATGATAATTATTTTGGACATAACCAAATGATTTAATACCTTTCACAATATCTTCTTCACCGACATTATCAAAAATAAGAAGCGTATTTTCTGGCTCAATTTCCACTTCACATAATTCACTTAAAAGGGGTACTAATCTTTCTAAAGAACGAACTCTTTTAAAGATATCTTTCAAGGCTGTATTATCAATGGTATTAAAATAAGCTATTTTTTGATAATGATTTTGACCGAATTCAACGACGCTATAAGTTTTACCAACTTGGCGGGATCCAAAAACTAATAGCGGTTTTCGAATCAAGTCTGTTTTCCATTTTAAAAAGAATTTAGTGATTTTTCGTTCCATAAATTGTACTCACCTCACACATTTTATAAATTAAGTATAGTTTAATAACCATATCTTTGTCAAGTTTACTTTCTTAAAAGGCAAAATAAAAAAGACTACTACTGCTTGTCTTAGCTTATACTACATCCGAATGGCATCTTGATGAAACTCTAACCGCAATTTATCTGCTACTGTTACAATAAATTCTGAGTTAGTTGGCTTTGCTTTATCAATGTCGACACTATGACCGAAGATTTCTTCCATCAATTGCCAGTTACCACGATTCCAACTGACCTCAATTGCATGACGAATAGCTCTCTCTACCCGTGATACGGTTGTATCAAATTTTTCAGCAATATCAGGATATAATTCTTTTGTAATACCACCGATTACTTCTGGCCTTTCAAATAAAACCGTAATACCTTCACGAATATATTGATATCCTTTAATATGTGAAGGAACTCCTAATTCATGCAATATTTTGGTAATTGATACTTGCAAATTATTATATTGAACATCAATCGTTTTATTTTGATAACTAGATTCTCCATTACATTCTAAAATTCTTTTTTCTAATTCACTTAGTTCAAATGGTTTTAAAATAAAGTAACTAATACCAAGTTCACTTGCTTGCCTAATGACATCTTGGGTATTAAATGAAGTTAACACGATGATTTTCTTATTCATATGTTTAGCATGAATTTCTTGTAATACTTGCATACCATCTTTTTTCGGCATAATGAGATCTAGTACAATCACATCATATTGATCTTGTTTTTCTTCAATTAATTTCATTCCTTCTATTCCATCATGTGCCACTAAGGAAACGGTGATGTTCGCATTATCTGCAAAGTATTCTTCAATCATTTTGACAAGTTCTATATTGTCATCAATGACTAATACGTTGGTCTTTTTCATTTTCTCTCCTTCCATATACTACCACGCATCTTCATTATATAACAAATAACGATAAATAGATAGAGCAAAAAAAAAGAGATTTTGTCGAAACTCTATTTTTGTTTTTGGAATACTTTAGGTACTTCTAATACTGGTAAGTTAGCAGATATTTCATAATTTATAATTCCCTCATCTTCTACTACAGTAAACTGCAGATGATCAGCGACTGCTAATTCTTGCACATAAGATGGACGAATAAATAAGTAGTTAGCTTTTGTATCTTCATAGCCATCATAAATAGCGATGATAGGATCAGCTTTTATATTTAATAAATCTGCATAATTACGACGAGTTATAGCAGAAGTATTTGTTGAAAAACTGTTAATCCAGGAAAGTAAAACTTCCTCAAATGCAATACCTTCTAATTCATTGCTGAAAGTTTCATAAAGATTAGCATCTAATACATTCTTCCTGGCCTGTTCGCTAAGAATTTTCTCCATATGACTATAAAAGAAAGCACTTTGATTTTTTAGAGCAGTTTCTATATCATTAAGAAATGTAATAGTCTGTTCTATACTCTTTTCTCTAACTGCAATTAATGCTTCTAAATCTGGCATCTGATTCCTCCTTATTGAATGATTATAATTGTTCTAATATCCTTTGTAAAGCCTCAAGATCAATGGATATACTGCCTAATAATAAACCATCTATACTGTTAAGAGAAGCAAATTCTCCAACATTTTTGTCATTAACACTACCACCATAAAGAATTCTTTTATGATAGGTATCTTTTAGTTTGGTCGTCACCTGTTCAACTTCTTCTTTAGAAGGAACGATTCCCGTTCCAATCGCAAAGATTGGTTCATAAGCAATGATAAATTCTTTATCTTTATCAATATCACGTAAAAGAAAATCTAGATTCTGTAGTATTTTTTCTATATACTTTCCTTGTTCATGTTCTTCTTTGGTCTCACCAATGCAAATAATAGGAATTAATTGATTATGAATGGCTTGTTCTAACTTTTTCTTACTCATCTCTAGGGTTTCGTTCATCTTTATAAGACGTTCACTATGATTAATCAAAACATAAGATACGCCCATCTCTAAAAGAGTAGAGGCTGCTATTTCACCAGTATAAGCTCCTAAAGGATAACAACTGACATCTTGTGCCCCCAAGTTATTACCGGCAAATAAGGAAAGGTAACAACTATTAGGACAAACAATTAAGTTATGGGTTGTTGTTAATTGAGACAATGTTTTGACATAGATACAGGCTTTGCTATACGATAAATAATTTTTATGATTTAGAACGACGAGCATCACGAAACTCCTTCCATTTATTTGCTATCTTAGAGATGAAACCATATTTATTTTTGTTTTTATTTTCAATCGCACGTTTATATACTAATAAAACATTATCTGCAAACTGAGAAGCACTACAGTGTTCAGACTGAATAACCGCTTGTCTTGATAATTGTAATCGTAAATTTTCATCTTGATAAAGTTTTAATAACAAGTCTTCACACTCCTGCTGATCTTTAAAAAATAAACCGTTTAGGCCATCACACACTAAAGTTCTAAAGGCAACATCATCAATGACCACAGCCGGCAAGCCCCCAGCCATTGCTTCGGTTACAGTTAGTCCTTGGGTTTCTGTTTTAGATGCTGAAACATAAACATGACCTAACTGATAATAACAAGGTATCTGATCCCACGCTACCTTACCAGTAAAGATAATACAGTCTTCACAATGAATGTCTTTCACATATTGTTCATACTTTTCTTTATCCGGTCCATCACCAATAATAAATAATTTAATATTTGGAATTTTATCTTTTAAATGACAAACCGCATCCATAACAAAGGGCATATTTTTCTCTTCAGCAACTCTTCCCACCACAATAATACCAAAATATTTTCGTCTTAAATGATACTTTTTCTTTAAGGCTTCTACTTCTTTTTTATTGACATTCTCTTTGAAAAAACGTTCTACTTCAATTCCAGTAGGAACAATATGAATATTTCTTTCTACATTATATTTTTCTTTGAATAGATTATAAGCCTTCACTGTTGGCACAATTAATTCTGTAATCGTTTTATCACAGTAGAATTTCGTTAAATATTCTACTAATTTTTTACTAGATTTATTAAAATGGCCTTTAGTAATATAATGAACATAATCTTCATACATCGTATGATAGGTATGAACAATTGGAATATTATATTGCTTTGCTAATAACCTAGCAAAAGTTCCAATGGCAAATTCTGTTTGTGAATGAATGACATCTAAATTCCATTTTTTAATAATGTTTACGGCTTGTAATGGATAGATACTCGTTAATCTAGCATCATAGATTCCTGTTGGAATACCAGGAATTTCTAGGATTCGTTCTTGTTCTTTATAATTATAATGATAGTCTTTTAAATTAGCAGTAACGATATAGACGATATGTCCTTTTTTCTCTAGTGCATTCTTTAACATTTTAATACTAGTAACTAAGCCACTTACATAAGGCTCATATGTTTCTGTAAAAATGCCAATTCTCATTTCTTCCCTCCTTGGTGGATGTTAAACATAATACCACCAACAATCATTCCTAAATAATAGGTAATAAAACGCCAAGTAATCATAATAGCACTCAATTCACTACTTGGTAAAAAGTTTGCAAACATTTGCATGAATCCATACTCAATACCACCAGTGGCACCAGGAATTGGTACAAAAGCTCCGATAATTAAAACATAAGCGGAAGCAACCATCGAATTAATAAGGGTTAAACTAGTATAATCATGCAAACTATATGTCAAAAATAGCGGGATACTGTAAAAACAAGCTAAACTTAATAAATGTAAGGCTACGCCTATTACAAATAATTTCTTTTTCTTTTTTAGTTCTTTTGTGTATTGATGAAAATCTTCTAACCGTTCTTCCCATTTTTGCATTGTTGCTTTTTTGTCTTTTATAAAGTGTAATTTCGTACAAAGATTAACAATAACTCGCATCACAAAATTAGTAAATTTTTTTGATATGGCAATAAAGAATAAGAAGACAGCAACAATAGTATTAATAAAGAAGCCAAGAACAATTAGATTTTTTAGTAATACATTATTCTGTAAAACGCCAGTTGCAGCATTATAGCTAACTGCAAAAATTCCAAAAATAACTAAAGCTAGTTGATAAACAATAAAGTTTTGCATAATGATATTAGTCGCCCTTGTAGTACGAATACCATGTTCTTTCAACATATATACTTCCATCGGTTGACCACCCGTAGAAAAAGGGGTAATACCATTAAAAAATTGGGTAATAATATTGTGAACAAAGGCTTCTTTTAAAGATAAAACTTTTTTATCATGTACCCAAATATAATTCACAACTGCTTTTAGAAAGATATAGATTCCATAAAGAAGTATAGCTAGTAAAATAAATCGATAATCCATACGGCCAAAAGTAGCGATAATAGCATTAAAATCATCTTTTAAGGCCAAAAACAATACCAATAGTGTAACTAATAAAATGATAAGACTATTTCGTTTAATATGTTTCATGCAATAACTTTGTCCTTCGTTTCTTCTTTTGTTAAAACAAATGGTGTTTGATAATCATCACTACCTAATGAGATAAATCCCATCTCTTCTAGACTGTTTTGTAATGAGATATCTTCATTAATAGAAGTTACAAAAATTTCTTCCATTCCCAGCGAAAAAGCATAATCAACAGCCACTTGAATGATTGGTCGATTTTTTACATGCTTTTTCCTCAACACCTGTGGAAAACTCAAAAAAGCTTGTCTAATATCTTTTTCACCGTGAAAATAACAATAATCTGTTATTTTATCATTGGCAATAATCGCAATATAATCTTCCACAATTGGATTAATACTCTTATCTTTTAAATATGTTACTTGATCTTTACTTTGCGCTTGCTCCTGCAATTTTTTGGCCACATTTTCTATATCATTACGTAGACAAAAATCGTTTAGCAGTTCAAGCTGCGCTGTATTATACGGATCGATAATTTCTACTTTCTTTACTTCCATACTATTCCTCTTCTATTTTTTCTAATCCTGGCATACTAGTACCTTCCAAGTATTTTAAGGTTGCTCCTCCTCCAGTTGATACATGATATAGCTGATCTTCTATATGAAGGTTTGTAGCTACCGCTACAATATCACCACCAGCAACAATCGTTTTTATTTGTTTTTCTGCCAAATATTTTAAAATTTCTTCTGTTCCTTTAGCATAATTTGATAATTCATATACGCCCAAAGGACCATTCCATACCACCATTTTAGCAGAAGTTAAATATTTTTTAAATAACTGAATTGTTTTTTGTCCAATATCTAGCCCAATGTCATTAAATTCAAGTTCATTAATATCCTTCATTTTCCCTGGTTGATCTTCCATGGCGGTATTGCAATGGATATCAATTGGTAAAATTATTTTAGCAGCATACTTTTTAACTATTTCCTGGCAAAATGATAAGGAATCTACATCAACTAATGAATTACCAACTTCATAACCTTCTGCTTGTAAAAATGTAAATGCCATTCCTCCACCAATTAGCAATTGATCACATTTAGGTAATAGGTTCTTTATCAACGGTATCTTATCATGTACTTTACCTCCACCTAAAACAATTACAAATGGCCGTTTTGGTTTTTTTACAGTATCTAAGGCTGTTATTTCTTTTTCTACCAAAAATCCAATTCCACTTGGTAAGTAAGAAGCAATTCCAACATTAGAAGCATGCTTACGATGAAGTGTTCCAAAAGCATCATTAATGAAGATATCTCCTAAGCTAGCCCAATATTTAGCTAATTCCATATCACATTGACTTTCTTTTTTTCCATCTAAATCCTCAAAACGAGTATTTTGTAATAATAGAACTTGTCCTTCTTTTAAGTTGGCAATAGCCTGTTCTACTTCTTTTCCTCTAGTAAAAGGAATAAAGATAACTTTTTTTTCTAATAGTTCTGATAGACGCTTAGCTACCGGTTTTAAGTCGTTTTTCTTTTTGTCTGCCTCTTCCTTTATTCTGCCAAGATGTGATAATACAATTACTTTTGCCTGCTGATTTATAGCATACTGAATTGTTTCTACACTTTTTTTAATTCTAGTGTCATCTACAATTTTTCCGTTTTGCAACGGAACATTTAAATCACTACGTATAATTACTTTTTTATGTGCGAGATGAAAATCTCTAATACTTTTTTTCAAAAATCCTCATCCTTTCTTTTTCAGTATACCATCTTTTTCACAAAAACAAAAGACAGCCACTTGTTCTTACTGCCTTTTTCTTACATCTTATAACTGAATAAAATATTTAACAGTTCTTACCATTTGTGCTGAATAGCTCATTTCATTATCATACCAAGCAACGACTTTGACAAGTTGAGAACCATCTACTTCATTAACAGCGGTTAATAGACTATCAACCAAAGCGCCATAATGCATACCAATAACATCACTTGAGACAATTGGGTCTTCAGTACAGCCTAATGTCTGATTACAATGTGCTTTTAAGGTTTCATTAATCATATCTACTGTTACATTTTGTTTTAATTTTAATACTAAATCAACAACAGATCCTGTAATGACAGGAACCCGCATCGCCGTTCCTGCTAGTTTACCTTCCAAATTAGGAATCACTTTTCCAATCGCACTAGCAGCACCAGTAGAAGCTGGTACAATATTAGCAGCACTAGCACGACCACGACGCGCATAAATTCCTTTTTTGTGAGCTACATCCAAGGTTGCTTGATCATTTGTATAGGCATGAACGGTTGTCATAAATCCTTGTTCAATTCCATACACATCATCTAATACTTTTACCACTGGAGCAAGACAGTTAGTTGTACAACTAGCAGCGGAAATGATTTTCTCTTCTCCTGTTAAAATATT
Organism: uncultured Bacilli bacterium; assembly: GCA_944363695.1. Taxonomy (GTDB): domain Bacteria; phylum Bacillota_I; class Bacilli_A; order RF39; family UBA660; genus Onthousia. The sequence continues at coordinate 10,089 of CALVUW010000032.1, forward strand.
TTCATTAACACCATAGACAATTGTTTTTGCATCATCTTTTGTCGGAGCTGAAATAACCACTTTCTTAGCACCAGCTTCTAGATGCGCAGATGCTTTTTCTACAGAAGTAAATAATCCTGTACATTCCAATACTAAATCAATATCTAATTCTTTCCAAGGTAAATTTTTCGGATCTTTTTCGGCATATACTTTTATTTTTTTTGATCCTATAATTAATTCATCTTGATCAAAACTAATTTCATCTTCTCGATATCGACGATGAGCTGTATCATATTTTAGCAGATAAGCTAATTGTTCTGCGTCCGTTAAATCATTGATAGCAACTACCTCTAAGTCAGGATCTTGATCCATTAAGCGAAATACTAATCTTCCTATTCTACCAAACCCATTAATTGCAACTTTTTTCATATTTAATCTCCTTCTCTATTAGTTTATCTAGTTTATGGGGAAACAAACGTATTTTCTTCTGTTTGTTGATTATTATTACTATTAGCCCCATGATCTACGCCATAATTAAATGAAATAATAGCTACTATTAATAAAACTAAGACTAAAAATGATATAAAAGCTAATAATGTACCTAATCCCCAGCCATGATTATTTAGTTTATACATATATTCACCTTCATTTCTTCTTTTATTTTAACAAAATTATAGACAAAAGAAAAGGAATAAGCTAAGACTTATTCAATAATGTGAAATGAAAAAGTAAAATGCGCTTA
>CALVUW010000033.1 GCA_944363695.1 uncultured Bacilli bacterium
TTAAATGATTGGATATAATCAAAAAATTGCTTTTCATTCCATTTTGAATAAATATCTTTCATAATAGAATTTACACCTTTAGCTGTTAAATAATCTGATAAGAAACTATTATCTAAGACAACGCCTAATTGTTGTTTGATTTCTCTTTCGTGATCTTTATATTCTTGCCCTAGGACTCTTATTTGTCCATTTACTGCAATCATATTTAAAATAGCCTTAATCGTAGTGGTCTTCCCAGCACCATTTTCTCCAATTAAACCAACAATACTACCCTTTGGAATATTAAAACTAATTTTATCCAAAGTAAAAGCACGATATTGTTTACTGACATTTTTTACTTCAATTGCTTGATTCATTTAAGCTTCCTCCTCGAAAATAATCGTAAATAATTCTTTTATTTCTTCTTTAGAAATATTAGATAACTTGGCAATTTTATATATTTGATCCATTAAATCTTGTATTTCTTTTAATTTTTCTTCTTTCATCAGCTCTAGATTCTTCGGGGCAATAAAACTACCTTTACCAGGAATCGTTTTAATAAGCCCTTCTGCTTCTAACTCATCATAAGCACGCTTTACGGTTAAAAAACTAATTTTCAAATCATTAGCAAGTATTCTCACAGATGGTAAAGCTTCTCCTTCTTCTAGTTCCCCATCATATATAGAGGTTTTTATACTAGTACTGATCTGTTTAAAAATTGGAATATCAGAACTATTACTAATAATTATATTCACTATATCACCTCATCTGTTACAAAGATATTATAACAGTTATAACAGTTTGTCAATACTATATTTACTAAAATATTTTTAGGAAATACAAAAACAAATTGTAACTTTTCTATACAAAGTTTTAAATTCTCTGCTATAATGATAACAGGAGGGTCGGTATGAAAAAATTAAATGAAATTTACCAACAAAATTTAGAAATATATAAACAAACAGGAGAAAGGCAACATCCTAGTCAATTACTTGCCATGAGATTATTACCTAAAAAAGATACCTTTTTGACTTATGATACAGTTGGACGCTTATATGATATTTATAAGAAAGAAATAGATACTGAAATTGCTCAGGTGGTAACAGATTTTGAATTTACCTCAGAAGATTTACAACAGTATATTACAGAAGATATCCATGTAGATGAAAATGAAATGATTTGGTTTCCTTTTTACAATGGTTTATGGGCTCTACAGCAAGCCATCACTAAATTTCCTAAATCAACACCAGAACAAATCTATTATCGCTTTTTTAATCATGACGTTTCAGAAAATGAAATAACACATCACAAATTAGTACGCGATCATGTCATTTCTAAAATAGAAGCACGCGGCGATATAGCCCTTTATTCTGTTTTATCTAAAGAGGAATATTGGTACGCTTTGCTAGCCAAAGATAAAGAAGAATTGGAAGAAGTAAAAAAAGCTAATTCTTCACAACAAATCTTAGAAGAATTAAGTGATAAATTAGAAGTAATTCGTGCAATGGCTATGTTTCATGGTTTTCAGCTTGAAGATGTATTATTAACAGCAGAACAGAAAAGAGAAGAAAATGGGGCCTTTACCAAACGACTTTACTTAGAAAAAACAATTTCATCTAAAAAATAGACGAACAAAAACCTCGTTGCTAGTTAAAAGCAATGAGGTTGTTTTTTTATCATAAACTCGTATATTCTGATACATAATCTTCCTATATACTATCAGCAGATGGTTTTACCTTTCCTTTTAAGTTTTTAATGATATAATAAAAACGGTGATTTAGTATGAGTAAAATTTTAATTGTAGAAGATGATAAAGCGTTATGTCAGGAATTAAAAGTTTGTCTAGATAATAATGGTTATGAAGGAATTATTTTAGACGATTTTCAAAATGTAACCGATCAAATCTTAGCTATTCATCCAGATTTAGTGCTGCTTGATATTCAATTGCCTTACCAGCAAGGAGAATATATTTTAAAGGAATTGCGAAAACATTCTAACATTCCAGTTATCATGGTAACTAGTAAAAATTCAGAAATTGATGAAGTTATCAGTTTAAGCTACGGCGCAGATGACTATATTACCAAACCATTTCACCCCACTTTATTATTATTACATATTGAAGCTGTTTTAAAAAGAACACAACCAACAAGCGATGTACTACACTATCGACATCTTACAATTTATCCGGATAAAGGAATGATAAAATCAGAAACTGACGAATTATATTTAAGCAAAAACGAAATGTTAATTTTAAAATTATTATTACAACATCAAGGTCACATCGTCTCAAGAGATGAAATCATGACCTATCTATGGAGTAGTGATGAATTTATAGATGATAATACATTGACCGTTAATATGAGCCGTCTACGTTCTAAACTCAGTTTAGTACACTTAGACGATGTTATTCAAACCAGAAAGGGACAAGGATATATTTTACTATGAAAGTAAAAGATTATTTAAAAAACAACCTTTTCATCTTAATTAGCTTTTTAGTCATGCTTATACTACTATTGTTATTATTTATTGCATTTAAAATAAACCTCTCTCTTACCATCGCTGTTATTATATTGGTAAGTTTCTTTTGCAGCAGCTGGTTTATTTACACCTTTGTGCGAAAAAGAAATTTTTACAATGAATTATTAGATAGATTAGAACAGTTAGATCAAAAATATTTATTAACTGAAATCATTACACAGCCTACTTTTCTAGAAGGACAACTTTTATATCAAATCATCTATGAAACAAATAAATCGATGTTAGAAAGAATTAACGATTATCAAGATAATGCAAATAATTTTAAAGACTATGTGGAAATGTGGATACATGAAGTAAAAATACCGTTAGCTAATTTACAATTAATGTGTCATAATCAGAAAAATAAAAATTTTAAAACAACTGAGCAGTTAAAAAGATTAGAAGATGCCATTGATCAAGTACTTTATTATGTACGCAGCGAAGATGTGGAAAAAGATTGTTTAATCAAAAATTATGAATTGAAAAAAATCATCAATCAGGTTTTGTTAAAAAATAAAGATAGTCTAATTTATCATCATATCACGGTCGAATGTCAACCATTTACCTACTCTGTGTACACGGATAGTAAGTGGCTAGCGTTTATTATCAATCAAATTATTAGTAATAGTATGAAATATTGTCCCACTCAAAATGGAAAAATTACAATTCAAGCTAAGCAAGTGGCAGATGAAATTTTATTATCGATACGCGACAATGGTATCGGTATTCCGGCTAGTGACTTATCACGAGTATTTGATAAATCATTTACTGGAGTCAATGGTCGTATTTTACCTACTGCCACAGGAATGGGACTTTATATATGTCAAAACTTATGTAAAAAACTAGGCCATCGTCTTACTATACAGTCTAATGAGGGAGAGTTTACAGAACTTACCATTCACTTTGCCATTAATAATTTTTATGATGTTGTCAACTAACCTTACAAAATTGTAAGGTTTTGTAAGTCAAATCGATGGTAATAAGTTCTTTTTTTTCGTATGATGACAAAGGAAAGGAGTTATTATGGAAAAAATTTTACAAGTTGAAAAAATTGAAAAATACTATGGTAATAAAGGTAGCTTAACAAAAGCACTCGATCGTCTTTCTTTTCAGGTAGAAAAACAAGAATTTGTTGCCATTATGGGAGCCTCTGGCTCTGGTAAGACTACCCTATTAAATTGTATTTCTACAATTGATAAAGTAGCAGCAGGACATATTTATGTTGGAGATACAGATATTACCAAACTAAAAGGTAATCAACTAAATCGATTCCGTCGAGAAAATATTGGGTTTATTTTTCAAGACTTTAATTTATTAGACACCCTAACCGCTTATGAAAATATGGCTTTAGCACTATCAATTCAACAGGAAGATCCTTCAAAGATCGCTACTAAAATTGAGGAAATAGCCAGCAGTTTAGGTATTACGAAGGTATTGCAAAAATATCCTTATCAAATGAGTGGTGGTGAGAAGCAACGAGTAGCAGCTGCTCGAGCTATTATTACGAAACCTAAAATTATTTTAGCAGATGAGCCAACGGGAGCACTAGATTCTAAAAGTGCAAAAATGTTATTAGAGAGTCTAGATAAATTAAATCGTGATTTAGCAGCTACTATTTTAATGGTAACTCATGATGCTTTTACTGCCAGTTATGCTAGTCGTGTTATTTTCATTAAGGACGGTAAAATCTTCAATGAATTATATCGTGGCAATGACACACGAAAAGAATTCTTCGATCGTATTATCGACGTCGTAACCCTACTGGGAGGCGATTTAAGTGATGCTTTGTAAACTATCATTAAAAAATATTAAGAAAAGTTTTAAAGATTATACTATTTATTTTTTCACTCTCATATTAGGTGTAGCTATCTTTTATGTATTTAATTCGATTGATAGCCAAACTGTTATGATGAATTTATCGGATTCTAAACGAGAAATTATTCAAATGATGACCAATATGTTATCTGGTATTAGTGTATTCATATCCATCGTTTTAGGATTTTTAATTATCTATGCGAGCCGTTTTCTTATGCGCAGACGTCATAAGGAATTTGGCCTATATATGCTGCTTGGTATGAACAAAAGTAGTATCTCAAAAATATTATTACTAGAGACTTTCTTTATTGGACTTTTATCCCTAGTTGTTGGATTAGGTCTTGGTGTTATTCTCTCGCAAGTCATGAGTTTGTTAGTAGCGAATATGTTCGAAGCTGATATGACACAGTTCCGCTTCGTCTTCTCACAATCAGCTATGATTAAAACCATCATTTATTTTGGTATTATCTATGTAATTGTTATGATCTTTAATACAATTATCGTCAATAAATGCAAACTAATTGATCTACTACAAACAGGACGACATAGTGAGAACATTAAAATTAAAAATCCTTACTTATGCACCATCATCTTTATCATAGCCGTTATCATGCTTGGTATTAGCTATTATTTAGTCACTGGTGGTATTCAGTATTTACAGGATGCCAGTTCTATCTTTATTCCAATTATCTTAGGATGTCTATCTACATTTCTTATTTTTTGGTCTTTGTCTGGTTTATTACTCAAAATTCTTATGGCCTACCCCAAACTATATTATAAGAATTTAAATTGCTTTACCTTACGACAAGTCAGTAGTAAAATTAATACCACCGTTATTTCTATGAGTGTAATTTGTATTATGTTATTTATTACGATTTGTGTCTCTGCTAGTGCTTTATCTTTGAAAAACTCTATGAATGCCAACTTAACAGAACTAGCACCTATGGATATATCTTTATCCACAAGCAATCTAGACCAACCAATAACGACTCAATTAAGTAATGCTAATATAACGAGTCAACAATTAAAAGATGCTTTTGAATTTTATTGGTATCAAGACCCAAATCTTACGATTAAGTCGACTTTAGGAACTGCATACGACATACTCTATCAACAATATCCTTATCTACAATACGATGCACCAGAGGATATTATTCGCATTAGCGATTACAATCAACTAGCTAGCTTATATGGACAACCTACCTATACACTAGCGGAAGACGAATATATGATTATTGCTAACTTTGATAGTTGGATTAGTATTCGCAATCAAGCTTTATCTAATCGGGAAAGTATTACAATAAAAGGTAAAACTTATGTTCCAAAATACACTAGCTGTCAAGAGGGATTTGTCATCATGGAAGGAAACCACACCAATACTGGAATCATTTTAGTACCAGATGAAGCTGTTGATTCTTCTATGCGCTATGTTGATTATTTTGTTGCTAACTATCAAGCTACCTCTGATCAAGAAAAAGAAAACATTGAACAACAAATGTTAACTTTTGCCCAAAATAATAATACAATTATGATTAATACTAAACTAGATATTTATGAAGCTAGTATTGGTTTAGGAGCAATCGTTACTTTCATAGGCCTTTATCTAGGAATTATTTTCTTAATTAGTTCAGCTGCTATTTTAGCACTAAAAGAACTATCCGATAGTGCTGATAATAAACAACGCTACACAATGTTGCGAAAACTAGGTGCAGATGAAAAACTTATTAATCGTTCTTTACTACAACAAATTGCTATTTTCTTCTTATTACCGTTAGCCTTAGCAACCATTCACTCCATTTTTGGTATCATGTTTTCTAATTATATATTTGAAACATTTGGTAATGAGAAATTATTAGTATCAATTCTTATGACAGCTTGCTTTTTAATTATCATTTATGGTGGTTATTTTCTTATCACTTACTTCTGTAGTAAAAACATTATTCGTGAAAGAGCATGATGGATTTTCTCTTCAACTTCTTTCTTCCCACAATCGGATGGTTAATCGCTTTATTTCTTTTCTTTTTACTACTAGCTTTTCATAATCGAAAACAATAAAAGATCCAAGCGGATCTTTTTTAAATGACATCTTCTATAAATTTATGTAACTTTCCTTTTTTATTAGTAGCAAGATAACAAATCAAGAAGCTAATTGCTCCAATAACAGCTGCTAATATATCTTCCATCGTATCATGAATACCCGTTTCTACCACATGCTGTAGATTCATGCCAAATATTGTATCCATTCCAAATTCAAAAATTTCCCAAACAACTGCCACTAAACAACTGACTGCTAAACTATAAATGAGTATCCCTAGCCATGTATCTTTATAACGAAACACTTTCATCAAAACGATAGCTAAAAAGGCAGTTAATACACCGGATAAATAATGAGCAAATATATCAAACCAGCTAGTTGTCTCATATAAATCAACGACGCATCCCAAACCATCAGCAATAAAGATAAAAGTATAATAAATTAGTTTTAAGTTTTCGTTAAGAGGTTTTTTTGTTATTTTTTCATATACCCACGGCAAAACCACTAAAAAAGGTACGGCTAAATACGTCGCTAAGCGATGATATGTTTGTGTAGCAAAAGCCTGATAAATATAGATGGCATCTAATACTAATAAGCTTACGATAATACAAATCTTGTATATTTTTTTCATGTCTTCCTCCATGCGTTTTTATCTTATTTTTACTATTTCTAATTTTCTTCTTTTTATGTATGAAGAACATAAGAAATAAAATAAATCTCATTTCACCCCTATTGTTACCACTAAGGATTCCTACTTCCCAGATAGAGTATTCTCTCTTCTTCATAGGCTTAAATTCCAATTACTTTTTATTATAACATCGATTATTTAATTTTGATATCTAACTTTAACCTTTCATAAGTATGCTTATACTAGCATTATATGCTCTATATAGTTCCATATGATGCCTCTTTCTTTTTACTCTTTAACTATATTACATCAAATGAATACTTGTTAATATAAAAATTTAGTTCTTATTATTTTATAGATAAAAATAGATATACAAAATATGTACATCTATTTTATTTTAACGATTATCTAATTTTTCATTAATAGATCGTAATAATTTGATGACTTCTCCAGTAGCATAAATAGTACTACAAAAAACAAAACTAATTAACCATGTCATAAGTGTTAATGATAAATTATATTCAGTTCTAGTACACGTAGCAAATAAATTAGAAGTTTCACTACAAGCTGGGAAAAGATTACCCAAGATAATTCCCACGATAAATAAAAAGGCAAACAACCAGAAAGCTAACTGTTGATAAAAATTATATTGTCTAGGTTTTTGAACTTCTTTGCTTATTTTTTTTAATTTGGGCAATTCTTTTTTTGTTTCTTCAATTTCATCAAATAAATCTTTCATTATTTATCTCCCTCCTTATTACTAGAGGTATCTTCCACTATCACACGTTTTTTAACATGTGTTTTCTTTACCTGCTTTCTTGTCTGTTTATTATCTGAATATTCTTTATATAAATAAATATAACGAGCAAATAACAATTCATACATAACTTCTAATAATGCTAATACAACACTATCGAAATCGGTCGTAGCAATTAAAGCAACGACTAAATCCACAACTAATAAGCTTGCGATTAAATAAAAATATTGACCATTATTAATCTCTGCTACTGGACTATTTTCTATCTTTAATTCTTTGCCTATTTCCGTATGACAAATAAAAGCATATATGAAATAAATTGTCATTAATACATTAATAGCCAAGCCTAATAAAGAAGCTAGTCCAAAAGATTGAAAAACAGTAAATAGTCCGGCAAAAGATATTAAAATATAGAAAATTGACATTATAATATTTAAATAATCAAAATATTTTTTACCTACTTTTGTTCGAATTAATATGAAATAAACCAACGTAATAACATAAACGCTATTATGATTTAAAATAGAACGCAAAATATCTGTTGCACTCAAGTGATTTTGAATAGCAAAAGACTGAGACAAAATGATTAGTATAACTAACAATCCAATAATAATATAGGTAATAATATTGGGACTATCATACCAATCTTTTTCATTTGTATTTTTCAATCAAGATCACCCTCCATTCTTGTAATAGTATAACACAAAATTAAATTCATGACAATTGACCATCATATGATCTATCATGAATCAGTTATTTCACTTACTTTGGTTCTCTTGCGATAAACCGTTTGTACGTGTACCTGATAATCAGATTTAATTTCTTCTAATGTTTGATAATTCGTGTGAAACTGGTTATTCACTTTACTAATAAATAAGTCTTCCTCATAGTATTTAGCAAAAATATCTTTTTGATCTATTTGCAAATTATAGACTTTTTTTTCATCCGTATTGCCTTGTTTCTTCGTAGACCATTCGTCTACTCGATAGATGACATACGTTTCTTCACCAACTGGTTGCTGATAAATTAGATAATTACCACATTGTAAAGTGACACACCGTTTTCCATCAATGAATTCTACTTTAGATTCTTCTATATCACACCATTTTTCTCCTCCAAAAGGATTTTTAAGTGGAGAGATTAAACCTTGATCAATCATATCTTCCAAATAAATCGTATCCTGAGAATTCTGGTATTCTAACGATATTGAACTTAACGCTACTCGATTAGCATGATAACGAAACACCTGCATTTTTTCCGCATCACCACTTTTAATGGCAATAAATAAGATAATAGCAGATAAAATTAAACATACAACGGATACAACTAAAAATTCATAACCGCTGCTTCCTTTTTCATTGATTTCTTTCCACATATAGTTGTATCTTTCTTTCAAAATTTTCATCTACTAATCGAATTGCTTCTGTACTAACTTTTAATGACGTTTTGTAATCACCTCTAAAGAATAGATCGCTGGCCTTTTCTAATCCTCTATAAATGTCATCATGAAGGCTTCGATAACGATTACCATAGACGATAGCAAATTCACTTAATTTGGCTGTTTTAATCATCGATAAAGTTGTGTGATATAATTTTAAAACCAAATCTCTAGCTGTATCTACTCGTATATTTAAGGTCTTAATAACAATTGGCTTCTTAGATAATTCTTTTAACACTTCCTCAATTGCTTCATTGGCTTCAGCTAATTCAACAAAATAATGATCACTAATAATTGGTAATTTGTATAAACGCATCCGCTCTTTACATTCTTTTAATAGATTATCAATTTCTTTTAATTGTTCTCTAGCACGTTGTTCATCCTCATACATATTACCCAAAGATTTTAGAGCAATATCTAATGTTGATTCTAATTGTTTTAGGCGTGTCGATAATGTTTCTATTTCTTTATTTACCATAGAAAACGGTGACGCTTTCGTTTTGACCTTTTCTACTACTCGTTTGTAATCATCTTTAATAACAACTAAATCTTTATTAACATCATGAATAATTTTAACATCTTTTTCTTCTAGGTCATACATATTCTTAATATCATCTAATTGCTCGTAAATATCAGTTACTAGCTTATTAGTCTTTTTCAATTTCTTAGCAAAATCACGACTCATCTCTTCAAATACTTTACGAGATAACCGTTCCTTTTCAAAATCCACAAAAATACCATCTAAATAATCTAAAATGGTTTTTAACTCGAACATACAATCTTCCAAGTTTAGTACTCTAATACGATCCAAAATAGTACTTACATTTTTTCTAGATTCTTCCAAATTATAGGTTAAATTTAAATATTCTAGAGGGTAGCCTTGTTCTTCCATTTGTTTAGCAGTTTCTTCTATTTCTGCTAATCGTTTCGGTATCAACTGTTTGCACATTAACATTAAATCTGGCACTTCTTCAATGACAATATCCATATGTTCAACCATCGTATCTAAAGCTTTAACAATATGGACTACTTCATTATATTCATTTTGATCCATAGCAGTCTCAAAATCTAGGAATCGTTTTTCAATATTTTCTAGCTGCAATTCGATCGCTTCGGCCATTTCTTCATATAGGTTTTTATGTTCATTGTATTCTTTGTTTAAATGACGATATTTTGTCTTTAACTTAGTAATAATATTACGATATTTTTCTTCACTCAAAGTAATTTCTTTAATTTGTTCTAATAAATCGTTAGCTTGTTCTTTTACTTTGTATACTTCTATTTCACATTTTGCAATACGAAATCTAGCTGTTTTATATTCTTTTTTATCTAGTAATGTATCTAATTCGATTAACATATCATCAATTTTAGGTAGTTCTTCTTCTTTAATACTTTGAAATTTATCCTGCCATTTTTGATACTTTTCTTCCATTTTTTCATTTTTAATAATTGGCTCTAATTTCGATAACTCTAATAAAACGGGAGTACTAC
>CALVUW010000034.1 GCA_944363695.1 uncultured Bacilli bacterium
ATATATGGGTCTATTTTATTTCGAATATCCAAATCAAAATTTCATATTATTTCGAATATCAATTTCAAAATGAACACCAATAAAAAAATAATTGCAAATTCATATGTCTTATGTTATAATTAAAGACGTCAAAAAAAGATGTTCCGCTGGCTAAATTTGGACTATGAGCATTGGTTATAAGATAAGGAGGAGACTTGAATGAATGTTATTGACAAAATAAACGAAAAACAAATTAATCATGACATTCCTGAATTTCGTGTTGGTGATACTGTTCGTGTTGCTGTAAAAATCATCGAAGGAAAAAGAGAACGTATCCAAGCATTTGAAGGCGTTGTAATTGCCCGTAAGGGTGGCAGTGTCAGTGAAACATTTACCGTTCGTAAAATGTCTGCTGGCGTTGGTGTAGAAAGAACTTTTCCAATTCATTCACCAAAGATTGCTAAGATTACTGTAGTAAGACGTGGTAAAGTAAGACGAGCAAAATTAACGTTCTTAAGAGGAATGGTTGGTCAATATCGTATTAAAGAAAGAGGACAAAAATAAGACCATTGGTCTTATTTTTCCTTTAGGTGTAGAAAATGAAAGATAAAGTAAAAGCTATTATGCCTTATATCATTATTGTATTAGTGGTTATTTTTATCAAAGTATTTGTAGTAACCCCAATTCGGGTAAATGGCCCCTCTATGTTACCAACATTGCATGAAAAAGATATTATGATTTTAAATAAAACCGCGTATTATTTTTCAGAACCAAAGCGTTTTGATATTGTTGTGATTAATACGAAAGATAATTATATTATTAAACGAATTATTGGTTTGCCAGGTGAGGAAATAGAATATAAAGATAATGTATTATATGTAAATGGTGAAGAAGTAGAAGAGCCGTTTGAAGGATTACAAACAGATGATTTTACCTCAGAGGAATTAGGTAGTAAAAAGGTTCCGGAGAATAGTTATTTAGTATTAGGAGATAATCGCCCTGAGTCGTATGATAGTCGTTCAATTGGTTTTATTCAGAAAAATCAAATTTTGGGAAGAACAACTTTAACAATTTTTCCCTTTAATAGGTTTGGATGGAAAGAATAAAAATCAGGAGGTAATAGGATGGTAAAACATGAAATGAAATTAAACAAAGAGCCATTTGAAAGTATTCAAGCAGGCACAAAAACGATAGAATTGCGCTTAAATGATGAAAAACGGCAATTATTAAATGTTGGTGATGTCATTGAATTCACCAATATTGAAACGAAAGAAAAACAATCTGTAGAAGTTGATAATCTTTTCTATTACGATAGTTTCGAAGAGCTGTATAAACATTTTGACAAAGTATCATTAGGCTATGATGCGAATGAAGTAGCGAATTATAAAGATATGGAACAATATTATCCTCAAGAAGAACAAAAGAAATATGGTGTTGTTGGTATAAAGATTAAGAAAATATAATAGATTATATGGCAATTAAATTCTTTATCAAAGTTGAAATAACAAAATATATATGTTATAGTTAACTTATCAAATAAAGAAAGGAGTGTGATTAATCATGGTAAGAAATATAAAATTTAAAGTAGGATTAATCACAAATTCCTAAAAGATAACTTATATTAAATATAAATTTTGTGTTTGTGATTAATTCTGCTTTTGGCAGAATTTTTTGTTAAAAGAAGGAAGGAAAACAAACATGAAATTGAAAATTAATGATAGAGCAGCAGCTGCTATCAAAAATGGAACAAAAACAATAGAAATAAGAATCAATAATAACGAAGATGATTTTAGTCAATTAAAAACAAATGATGTACTGGAATTTGACAGTCAGCAATTAGGTCGATTTTATGCAACTGTAAAAGCGATTAATTATTACGAATCTATCGAAGAATTATTGATGATGGAAGGAACTAGATATACGATCCAATTTACAGATAATTATGATGATGTTTCAAACTATGATGATGCTATAAAAAAAATGCGGAGTTTATGCTATTCATATTGAATATTTATATAGTGAAAATACGGTTTGGGAAGAATTACTTGAAAAGGCTAGAAATGTCCAACATCCAAGAGACATATCAGGACTTATTAGTGCCGGAAGTGTAGGAGCTGCTATTTTAACGACGAAACATCACATTTATACGGGCGTATGTATTGATACTGCTTCTACGCTTGGTATGTGTGCTGAACGTAATGCTATTGCCAATATGATTACGAATGGAGAAAGTCAGATTATGAAATGAGTTTGTGTTACTGGAAATAATAAAGTAGGATCTCCTTGTGGTGCGTGTAGAGAGTATTTAATGCAGTTGGATAAGAATAGTAAAAATATTGAAATATTAAGAAATGAAAATCCGCAAGATGTTATCAGATTAGAAGAATTAATTCCAGATTGGTGGGGTTATGATAGAATATAAGTAAGGAGAAAAGAGACTATGAAAGATAAATATAATCAAATCACAACACCTCATGAATTATTAGATTTTATGGCCACCAACCTTACCTATGGATATTTAAGTAAAAATGGTACCATTTATCATTTGGAAGATCAAAATTTTGATAGTAATTGGTATCAAGAATATGTACTAGAAAGTCAAGAAGATGTTTTAAATACACAAGTTGGGAATTGCTGGGACCAAGTAGAATTCGAACGGCAGTGGTTTGAAGATCATTGTTATGAAGTAAAAACTTTTTTTGAAATTGTAAATTTGACATATGAAAATCCTTATCCAACGCATGCGTTCTTAGTATTTAAAGATATAGATGATAGCTGGAATTGGTTTGAAAACTCGGATGGTGAAAATAGAGGAATTCATAAATTTGTTACCTTAGATGCGTGTTTAGCTTATCAATATCAATGCTATCTTCAGTTGTTAGATTCATATGATATGACAGAACAAGAAAAACAGTCTATTATGATAACAGAATACCAAAAACCAGCAGCTGGTATTTCTGCTAAAGAATATTTAGCATTTGTATTAGATAATCCTGCTGTTACTGTTAGAAATTAGTATAATAGAGATAGACTCACATTTAAACGAAATAAGCTTACATGCTCACTATATCATTAAAAATCAAAACAAAGGAGTGAAAAAATGGAATACTGTATGATAGAAGTTGCATTTTCTAATAAAGAAGAAGTAGAAAATGTTATCGATCATTTATTACAAGATAGGCTAGTAGCTAGTTGTCAGGTAGTGGAAAGTAATAGCTGTTGGAATTGGGAAAATAAGTTGGAAAAGAGCAAAGAATATTTGTTATTTATTAAGACAAAAAAAGAACGGGCTTCAAAAATATATGAGGTAGTAAAGAAAATTCATAGTTATGACTGTTTTGAATTTGCTATGTTTAATCTAACCAGTTGCAATCAGGATTATTTAGATTGGATAGAGCAAGAAGCTAATGAATGAAGATAGATTGAAACATTCTATTGCGGTTGCTAGAAAAATGGTGGAACTGGCAAGATATTATCAATTAACAGATAAAGAAGTAGAAGCTTGTTTTGTAATTGGTTATCATCATGATATTGGCTATGAGTTTGCATCAGATGGTATCAAGCATAATATAATCGGTGGCCTTATTTTGAAAAATAGTCATTTCAAGTATTGGAAAGAAGTATATTATCATGGCGATCCGAAAGCAAGCTATCAATCTTTGTATTTAGATATTTTAAATATGGCAGATATGCAAATAGATAAATGTGGAAATGATGTTGGCTATGAAAAAAGGTTAGAAGATATAAAAATGAGATACGGAGCAGCCTCACAAGTATACCAAAATTGTCAAGAGTTAATAACCATTTTAAAAAATAAAAATAATGATTAATATGCGAGGTAAGAAGATGAAATGCTATCATATGACAAAATTAGATAATTTAGAGTCTATCAATAAATTAGGATTAGTACCTAAAAGTGGAGAAAACAGTAAGTTGATTCATGACAATAAAATAAAAGTGTTTTTTTCTGAAGGCTTTGAAGGTGCAATTGCTTTATATGTTGATTTTGAATTGGTTTATCATCAAATAAAAGAAAGAAAAATAGCGATAGATGATGTCAATATAACTAATAAGATTTTTCTGTCCGAAGATTTAGATACTTATTTAGAAGACGGAGTATATTTATCTTTTGATAAGAAAGGTATTATGAATGAAAGAAATTTTGAAAATGGTTGTACGGATCAAATGATAAGTCCTGATAGACTCAATGTATTAGTACTGAAAGATACAGTAAATAAAAAAATAAGTTATGATAGATTTGATATTATCCATTATATGATGACCATAATAAATCCGAATCAAATTACTTATTATGGTGTAGTTTATCCTAATAGTCCTTCTTTTGAAGAAGCAACCAACAAGATTCAAAATAAAGTAACACAATATTATGATAGTCATCAGTCTTTAATAGCTAAGTACAGAAAAAGTCATTATCAATTAATAGAAGTTCCACTAACAAAATTTGTAAAATATTACATTAAAAATAAATAGCCAGTTAAGCATTTTTAGAAGAAAAGGTGAAGTATATGAAATTAGTGACGTTCCAATCTACTGCAGCTGTTAGAGATTTGTTTGCCAAAGGATATTTAGAATGTGATCAAACAAAAGTTAACTTAGACAAAACGGGTGTTGCTTATGATTGGATAGTTGAAAAAATGAATCGAACTATAGAAAATAAATTTAATACAGATTATCCCATCTGGTGTTGGGTAAAATGCTATAACCGTATTTGTCCACCGAAAAAGAAAGGTAAAAAAGTACAAGGCTTTGATATAAAAATAACTTTTACGAAGGCTGAACAAGATGTGTTTATCACCGATTTTAGACGCTATTCCTTTTTACTCAATAATATGTACATTCCAGATGATAGAAATGACAAGAAAAGATTCGATGATAAACTAAAGAAATATAATATTACAAAAGATGAACTAAAAGCTTACATTAGAAAAGATAACTATATTAGCCATCGGACTGATTCTCCTTATTTAGAAATATGTGATGAGATAAGAAAGAGTTTTGATAAATGTATTACTAAAGAGAGTGATCTATTACAAGGATGTGTTTGGCGAATCAATTTAGATGAAATAGAAACAATCGAAATATTAAAAGATGATGGTTATACCTATGGCTCTCTAAATTATATCAGAAGTGATGGTAAAAGATTTGATTGGATAGAAGATTATTATAAAAAATTAAAATAGATTATTAAATAGTTAGAGGAAGGTGAAATAATGAAATTTTTAGGCAGCAAAACAATCGAAACAGATAGATTAATATTAAAAGCTCAAACGCTGAATGAGCAAAAAAGATTTTGGGAAATTTTAATGATTCCCACCGTTAATAGATATTATTTGAATGTCCCTATTAAATTTAGAGAAAAATTAAAGGATTGGGATAAACAAGAAAAATTTTACCAAGAGGAAATGATGCATGCTAATGATAGTGATGTATTTAAGTGGAGTGCATTTTTAAAAGATACAGGAGAATATATTGGCAGATTATCTTGCCATCTGGCCCAGGAGGAAGATGCAACTATCAATAATCCGGCGATTCGAGATGTAGGTTGGGTGATTGATCCTAAATTTCAAGGGAATGGATATGGTAGTGAAGCTGCAAAAGCTATGATCGATTTTATGTTTCAAGAATGTAACATAGAAAAAATTATAACCGGTGCAGCAATCTGCAATCCAGCATCGTGGAAGATCATGGAAAAGCTCGGTTTTGAAAGACAAAAAGATACGAAAATGGTCCAATATACATTTTTAGATGAGTTAACTGAAACTTATGTGTATATAATGACAAGAGAGCATTATTTAATGTTACATCAATGAAGGGAAAAGTTAAATGATACAAATAAATACAAAAAAGTACCATAATTATAGTACTAAGGTTACGTGGGAAAAGTTTGAGGTTATTCATGATGGTCAAAAGTTAAAAGGTCTTGCGCCATTTATTAGTTTTAATATAGAAGATGTTATTTTTATTGGTTTAGAACTTATATTGTCACAAGAAATGATCGAAAGTATGAAGTTGAATAGTCAAACCAACATAAAATCATATTTAACGGATATTCTTTATGAAGACAGTAGGGGATGGATATCACTGATTACTGATGAATATGATTGTACAATTGTCAGGCTTGATGAACGAAAGTTTAAAATTCATTTCATAGTAACATCTGAAATAGAAAATATAGATATAATGATTGATACTCAAGTTGAATTCTGATAGAACGAAAAATTATAATTACGTGTTATAATAAAAGAAAATAGAAGTGAGTGATAGTATGAGTTTAACGATAAATATATATTATACAGGAAAAAATGGTAGTGCTAAAGAATTTGTGAACGAAATGATTTCATCAGGAGTTGTAGATCAAATTCGTAAGGAAGAAGGAAATAAAAGATATGAATATTTCTTTCCGGAAAATGATTCAGAAACGGTATTGTTAATTGATTGTTGGGAAGATCAACATGCCCTAGATCTACATCATAAATCACCTATGATGGAACAAATAGCAGCATTAAGAAGTAAATATCATTTAAAAATGAAAGTAGAGCAGTATACAAATCTAGTATCTGATAATCATGATTTTGAAACCGTTATCAGAAATAGAACAGCAACCAGAAAGTTTAAAGACAAAAATATAGAACCAGAAAAAATTAATAAAATATTGGAAGCTGGTCGTCTAGCGCCAACGGCCAAAAATTTCCAGCCTCAAAAAATTTATGTTGCTAAATCAAATGAGGCTTTAGCAAAAATAGATAAAGTGAGTCCTTGTCGCTATAATGCGCCGGTAGTGTTAATTGTTTGTAGTGATAAAAATATAGCTTGGACTAAGGATGAATATTCGACTTATGAAATGGATGCTTGTATTGTAGCTACTCATATGATGCTAGAAGCCACTAATGTTGGAGTTGATAATATATGGATTGAAATGTTTGATAAAAAGGAATTAAAGCACCAATTTGAGTTGGCGGATAATATGGAGCCAATTTGTCTTATACCATTAGGCTATAAAGCAGATGATTATAAAGGAAATCCATTACATAATAAGCGAAAAGAGTTAAGTGATATCGTTACCTTTGTATAGAATAAATCGCAATTAAAAGTGGGAGCAAACTTCCACTTTTTGCATTTAGATGATTATGTTATAATGAAATTGTTTAATACTAAGATATGTATGGGAGAGTGGTATAGATGTATGAAACAGCTAAAAAATATTTTCTTGCTTTTCTTGATAGTAACTTCGATCTAAATGATGCTAAAGTATCTCATAAATTACAACATACCTTTTATGTTGTAGATAACGCCCAATATATTTGCCAAAGTTTAGGCTTAAACACTGAAGATACACAGTTAGCCATGTTGATTGCCTTACTGCATGATATTGGTCGATTTGATCAAGCCCAACAAATGCATTCCTTTAGAGAAGATATCCTAAATTATGATCACGCCACTTTAGGTGTGAAATTTCTATTTGAAACAGGTGCCATAAGACACTTCATAGAAACTAATCAATATGATAATATTATTAAAAAAGCTATTGGTAATCATAGTAAGTATATTTTAGAGGAAAGTAATTTGACAGATAAAGAGTTATTGCATTGTAAAATAATAAGAGATGCTGATAAACTGGATAGTTTTAGGACGAAGTCAACAGAAGATATTTTTACGATGGCAAATATTACATCAGAAGAAATTGAAACATCTAACATTACAGACAAAGTATTTGATGATTTTATGAGTGAGAAGACAATTCTTAGTAAAGATAGAAAAACAGGAATTGATATTTGGATATCTTATATTGCCTTTGTATTTGGTCTTGAGTTCAGCTGCAGTTTAAAATTAGTGAAAGATAAAGATTACGTGAATATTTTATTTAATAGATTTGATTATAAATTAGATAGAGATAGAATGGACATATTAAAAACAAAGGCTTTAGAGTATGTTGAAAGAAAGAGTAAAAATGAAGCAAATAATATATGATGTTGATCATTTACAAGATTTTGATACAGAATGGTTACTACATAAAAAATGTAGTGAATGGTGGTATGCTACCTCTATATTAAAAGATGAACATAATAATTTATATTCTTGTCAATTTACTTTTTTAAGAATGAGATTATTACCTTTTTTAAAACCATATATTCTAATGTCAGCTGTAACAGACTTTCAGACTAAAAAACATTATTATACGCAAGAATTTACCTTATCCAGTAAAAATGTAGAAATAAGTAAAAATAAGGTAAGTTGTGCTAAAGCTGAGGTTTTAAAAAATGATGATGGTATGACTATGAAGAGTATAGGTGAGAAGTTTTCCTATGAATTAAATCTTGCTTATGGTAAAGGTGCTTATTGGCATTGTGATAATGGAAAACTATATATGGGCATTAAAGATGAGAAACAAACGACCTTTTACTATTCATATACTAATATGCCAACGACAGGTACCATTATTTTAAATGATCAATCGATAAAAGTAACAGGAACAACTTGGTTTGATAAGCAAGGCGGTACTTTTAATTTTATGAATACTAAGACTCATTGGGAATGGTTTTCTATGAGATTTTATGATAATGAAGAAATTATGTTATTTAATTTTCCGCACCAGCAGTATGGAGATGGTACCTATATAAAGAAAGATTTGACCAGCAATCGCTTGAATCATTATAGTATGAAGCCCATTAAAAAAAAAAAAAAAGATGGTTATAAATTTTCTTGTGGTTGGCAATTACAAATTCCTGCCATTAAAGATGAATATTACAAAATTATTCCTATTATAGATGGTCAAATGAATTTAGCTTATTTTGAGCAGCTATGTTATATCTATGATAAAGATCACAATGAAGTTGGAATGTGTTTTGTGGAATTATTACCAGGTGTTTATAATCAAAAAATAGATGGAAAATTATTGCTTAAAAAGATGTAAGAACGACGATAAAATTAACATTCATAAGTGTTAGAAGTGTAAAATAAAATTCTATTATTTAGTTGTTAACACTGAGAAATTACAGTTTTTCTTTATTGGTCAAAGAAAATAAAGGTTGTTAGAATAATTTAAAACAAAAAGAAGGTGTTTTAATGATATCAACCAAGGAAGAGATGAAGCAGGAAAAGTTTTTTTTAGAAATACCTACAATAACAAGGAAACAAGAAGCACTAGATTACCTAGCAGAATTTATAAAATATAGATCGGATTTAAATGGAATGGGGAGTATGAATATGTGCTTAGAAGGTGCGTTATATGAAGAATGGTTGTTAGAACTTAGAAAAAGAGAAGATATAGAATACGTAAGTCAGATCAATAGATGTCTTTCAAAAACGTTTTTTGTAATAAGAAAAAACGATAATAGAATTGTTGGTATGATAAACATTAGATATAATATTTCAAATGAAATGTTACGAAAGGGAGTCTCTCATATTGGTTATGGAATAAGGCCTACAGAACGAAGGAAAGGTTATGCCAAAATAGCACTATATTTAGGACTTATAGAAGAACAAAAATTGGGCGAGGACAATGTGTTACTTGAATGTACTGTCGATAACATTGGCTCTAATAAAACCATTCGGGCTTTAGGTGGAAGATTAGAAAAAACGGAGTTAGATGCAAATGATAATACTATGACAAATTATTACTGGATCAATGTAAATGATTCCGTTAAAAAGTATTTTGAACAATATGATAATAAAATAGAAAAAATTAAAGTTGGTTTATAAGAAGAGTATTATCAAAAATAATAGTAAAATATTAGTATATAAAAGAAGGGAGGGATTATGAAGATGTTTGAAGAACAGAATGACTTATTAATTTATAAAGATAAAGATGGAAATGTAGTGGTTGATGCAATATATAAAGATGAAACTTTATGGCTTACTCAAAAAGGGATGGCTAAGGTTTTTGGATGTAGTGTTGATAATATATCGTTACATTTAAAAAATATTTTTAAAGATAAAGAATTAGATGAATTTACAGTTGTCGAGGATTCCTCGATAACTGCAAATGATGGAAAAAATTATAAAACCAAAATATATAGTTTAGATGCAATTATAGCTGTTGGTTATCGGGTAAACTCTAAGAAAGCGACTGAATTTAGAATATGGGCCACTAAAGTATTAAAAGAATATATAATAAAGGGATTTGCTTTAAATGATGAAAGATTTATTAGAGGAAATAAGTATGATGCTAAATATTTTGATGAGTTATTAGAACGAATTAAAACAATCAGAGTAAGTGAAAGAATGGTTTATCAAAAAATTACAGACTTATTTATAGCAACTTCTACAGATTATAATCCTAAATCAGAAGAAGCTTATACATTTTTTAAAATTGTTCAAAACAAACTTCATTATGCTATCTCTGGTCATACTGCAGCAGAACTTATTTATAATAGAGCGAATGCTAATAAAAAACATATGGGTCTCATTGATTGGAAAAATTCTCCTGATGGACTAATATACAAGTATGATGTAGTGGTTGCTAAAAATTATTTGAACGAAGAAGAGTTGACTAAATTAAATGATTTAACAAATATGTTTTTAGTATTTGCAGAAGATGAAGCTAAAGAAAGACATGTTATGACTATGCAGGATTGGATTAATGCTACAGATGATTTGTTAAAATTTAGGAGAAAAAATGTATTAAAAAATAGTGGTAGTATTTCTCA
>CALVUW010000035.1 GCA_944363695.1 uncultured Bacilli bacterium
TACAGCGTGAGGAAGAACTAAAGAGTCAATTACAAGGGTTAACTGGTATTCAGAAAAAGTATTATATTTGTCAGAAATTAAATGAAATAGGACTTGTCACTGATTATGATCAACTTCAAGAGATAATGGGAAATGATTGGACTGCTAAGGATGAAATGTCAGCTTTATCAGCAGCACTTGCAGTTACTTCTAAACAGAAAATCAACTCTATTCATCGTAGTATGCTTGTATCTATGAAAAATACACAAGTGGAAAATCAAGATTGGTATCAAGAAACTAATGCTTTATTTCAAAATGTGTTAGAACAGTATAAAACACTATCCCAAGACTTGCATTTGGAAAAGGTACTTGATAAGTCGTGTTTGTTTACATATCTGTTATGGAATGGTTACTTTTCTTATAATAAACAGCATACTTACGATATAAAGAATCGTTATAATATTGCGGGAATGTTTTTTTTAGATCTTATTCCTGGTGGCGGGGTTTGTTTGAATTATGCGGATGCTCTAAGTAAATATTTACAAGTTTGTGGAATGGAAAGTGATATTCTAGCTTGCCGAGTTCCTTCATTAAAAAAGCATGATTTAGGTTATCGCCCTAATATTGTTCGTAATCAGAGAAAAAGCACTTATCCTGTTTCTAAACTCTTAATGACTAGTTTATCATGGTTTACAAAAATATATGGAAATCATGCGGTTACATTAATAAAGGAACAAAACCGTTATTTGGCTTATGATCCAACCAATTTGTTGGTTTTGAATATTGATAATGAAAAAACAGCATCTGTCGTCACTGGAGAGTTTCAGTATGATTTAAAACTTTGGACAAGCTTTCTACTTACCAATAGTAATGGACAAATTTATAATGACATGTTAGCACATCCGGTTACGAACTCTGTTCAAGGTGAAGAAGTTATCTCAAGTTTTGAAAATACGCTATCTATCATTCATAAAGAACAATCAAGTCTAGATGCAGTCTATGATACTGTTCAGTCGGATTTAAATCAGATTAATCAAATTTTAATAAAAAAAGCAAATAAATAGCTAAGAATAATCTTTTTGGCTATTTATTTCGTTTAAAATAATTATTTCAACTGATTGTGATATGCCTTTGGGGTTCAGATGTAATGTGACGGTAAAAATATGTAAACTGAAATATTAATTTTAACAAAAAAGAATTTTCAACACGAAAATGTATGAGATCTCTTCTTTACATGTTACAATGTACGTAAATGATGATGAATAGGTGATCGAATGGATTTACAAGAAGAAACTGCTAAGACTAAAGGAAAATTATACGCTATGACGATATTAGCGGTTGTTGGGGTATTGATTGTGGTAATTCTTAGCATAGAAAATTTTACAAGTCAGATGGGTAAAGCATTAACTGAACAAACTTACTACTATGTAGAAATCAATGACCAAAATCGAGCAGAAATTATGAATTTGCTAGTAGCTGAAAAGGGTAGTGATGAGCAGTTTTATTGTGATACCATGTACAAAATTGAATATGTTGCTATGTTCCCAGATGGAACTTTTTATACAGTATACTGTCAAGAGCAACCAAATATTAATTTTTCGATCGATAAAGTAGGAGATGATTCTTTGAAAGATTATATCTATCATAATGGAAAAATGGAGAAAAGATGATTAGTTATAAGTTACGGTTGGCTGGCAGTATTACCTCATGTGTTGGTTTAGAAACTATAGCTTGTATCGAAATGATGCTGATTTAGTTGGTGATTTTAGCTAAAAATTATAAAATTTATGCAAATAAAAAGAATGCTAATTCATCCTTTGTCAACAAATAGATGATGTGTTTGTTGATAAGCTTCTTGAATTACGGATGGCATCTGTTCAGGAGTAAGTTGTTTTACTCTTTTTTCATTCCCATCTTTTAATGCTTCTTGATAATACCAACATTTATATTCGATTAAGCTTAAAGCATGTTCTAATTCTTTTATTTTCTGTTCAATATTTGCTTTTTGCTTGTCAAACATTTCTTTTCTTAGTTGTAGTGTCTGATCACCTAGTGAACACCATTTTATAAATTGTTTAATATCTTTAATTTGCATACCAGATTTTTTCAAGCATTCAATTAATTGTAATACTTCCATGTCTTGTTGATCAAATATTCGGATTCCACCTTTATTTCTTTTTAATCCTAGTAATAATCCTTCCTTATCATAGAATCTAATCGTAGAAATGGAAATATTCATTCGCTCTGCTACTTCACCGATTGTCATTTGGCCCTCCTTTTATTTTTAGCAATATTACACTTGACCTAAACTTAACTTTAGGTATTACAATGATAGTAACAGCTGGATATTGTCATTGTCAATTAGAATCTTGAAGAAAGGGGAAAATAATATTATCTAATGATTTATTGGTGACAGTTGTTATTTTCATTTTGTTAGTAAAATTAAATTAAATATGACTTTTTATTTTGAAAAGTGATAAACTAATGATGGGGTGGATAGGAACCTTATATAATAGAAGTAAAAATGAAAGGAGATATAAAATGGAAAAATCAAAAGTATATTTTACAAGTGAAATTACACCAGATAGTTTAGTGAAAATGTATGAGGTATTAGGTGTTGACCTTCCAGGAAAGGTTGCTGTTAAACTTCATTCTGGAGAACAAGGTAATCAAAATTATTTACGTCCTGAGTTTGTTAAAGCTTTGGTAGAAAAAGTAAAGGGAACAGTAGTAGAGTGTAATACAGCTTATCCTGGTGCCCGTAATACAACTGAAAAGCATCGTAAATTAATGGATGAACATGAATGGACAAAATATTTTGACGTTGATATTATGGATGCTGAAGGGCCTGATATGGAACTAGATATTCCTAATGGATTACAGATTAAGGAAAATTATGTTGGTAAAGATTTAGCAAATTATGATTCTATGGTTGTATTATCTCATTTTAAGGGCCATGCCATGGGTGGTTATGGTGGCGCATTAAAACAATTATCAATTGGTTGTGCTTCTTCTTATGGTAAAGCTTATATTCATGGTGCCGGTGATGCGTCTGCTGATATGTTTGCTACAGATCAATTATCCTTCGTAACGGCTATGGGAGATGCTGCTAGTAGTGTTCATAAATATTTTAACGGTAATATTGTTTACTTAAATGCCATGGTAAATATTTCGATCGATTGTGATTGTGATGGTAATGCTTCTGCTCCTTGCATGGAGAATATTGGTATTTTAGCCAGTACAGATCCCGTTGCTATTGATCAAGCATGCTTGGATTTAATCTATAACAGTAATGATCCAGGAAAGGACAAATTAATCGCTAGAATCGAAGATAGAAAAGGTATTCATATTATTGAAACAGCTGCTGAATTAGGTGTTGGTAGTAGAGAATACGAATTGATTAATGTAGATTAAAGGAGAATTACTCCTTTTTTATGAGAAGATGTATGTTAAAATATAGAAGGAAAATATTGATAATGAGTGGGAGTGATACCAGTGAAAGCAAAATTAACTATTTTGATTGCTGCTATTTTTTGTTTTTTAATATTATTATGGAAACGTGATTTTCAAATATCGCCTTTTGTTTTAATTGTTTTTATTGTAGCGCTTGTACTTGCTTTAGTAGCACCTGATATATTGTTAAAATTACGGCCTGGTCATGCTAGAAAAAAGATGCCGAACCATAGGCCTATATATAAATGTCCTAAATGCGGTGCTCATCTAAAGAAACAAGATGGTTTTTGCTATCAATGCGGAGCGAAAGTTAGTAGTTCTGTATTACCAGAAAATATTGAAACTGTTTATACGGATGATAGCAAAACAGTTTTAAAAAAGATGATTCAAGAAGAGTTTTTATCTCAAAGCTATACTACGGCTGCACTGAATCGTAAACAAAATTGGCTATTATTAGGATTTGGTATATATACGTTTTTAATCATGATTTTATATTTTTTCAACTATTCAATTTTCTTATGTCTACTATTAGAAGCAGTAGGTATACTTATCTATTATTTATTAAGTAAAAGATGGACTCTTGTAAATACTTTAGTACAACAAGCTGTTAAAAATCCTGATCAAGATATTCCAGCGATGATTGCTAAAGCTAAACAAGAACAATATCAACCACATCTTTCTCAAGGTATAAAATTGACACTTACCTTGATGGTAGCTATTTTATTACCGGTTTTATGTTTCTTTCAGGCTAGAGTTTGGTATGTTCCTTACCAAAATGGATATGCAGTTTTTCGTTATACGAGAGGTATTATTAATGAAGAAGAGGTAACAATTGTTGAACAATATCATGGCAAGCCAGTAGTTGCTATTGGTAGTAATGCCTTTAAAAATGCAACTATTAAAGCCGTTTATCTACCAGATACTCTAGAATCCATTAAAGCTTCAGCTTTCCGTAATTGTTATCATTTAGAGCAGGTAACTATACCATCTTCAGTTGTTGAGATCCGTGGTAGTGCGTTTGAAAATTGTACGAATTTAACGATGATCTCTTTACCAGAAGGATTAAAGGAAATAAGAGGACGTGCTTTTAAAAATAATAAAAAGTTACAATCTGTGATATTACCTTCTTCCTTAGAATACTTGGGTGGAAACGCCTTTGCTGGTTGTCGTTCTTTAGTAACTATTATGATTCCTGATGGTATTAGTGAAATCTATGGCGGCACTTTTTCTGATTGTACTTCTTTGGAATCTATCTATTTACCAGATGATATAACAGCTATTCATGCGGAAGCTTTTCGAGGGGATATTAATTTAAAACAAGTGACTTTGCCGTCTAAAATTACCGAAATTAGAGCTAATACATTTGAAAATTGTCGTTCTTTAACATCCATTACCATTTCTACTGGTGTAAGACGTATAGCAGCGCATGCTTTTGAAGGATGTAGTCGGTTGAGTTATGTTTTTGTACCTAGCAGCGTAGAAGAAATTGGTAGTTCATCTTTTAGACGATGTGATTCTTTATATACGATTGATATTCCTAATACAACTCAAGTCAACGATCGAGCCTTTAAAGAAAGCCCAACGACGATTAGGAGGTATTAAACTATGTCGGAAGATTACAAGTTTATTCATTTGCTATATGTTCCAACCATGAATTGTAATATGAAATGTACGTATTGTTATTTAAAAGAAAATACGATCGATTTGGAGCCAGATGATACGTATTTGCAAACTTTGCAATATGCAGTAGCCAAGTTTCGGAAGAGTAATGTCATTCCTTTTAATATTTCTTTACATGGTGGTGAAGTTACGACTCTTGCTCCAACTGACTTTAGGAATATCATTGCATTTATAGAAAATTACTATCAACAAAATAGAAAACTATTGGAAGCAAATGGTTTTACGATAGGCCGCCCTCACATTAAGACCAACTTATTTAATATTAAAAAGCATATTGATACAATTAGAGAATTTCAAGTTAGCATCAGCGGTAGTTTAGATCTTCCATTTTCGTTACATGAGCAGTTTAGAAAAACAAAGGGAAATCAGAAAACATTAGATACTATCTTAGAAAATATCGCTTTGTTACAAGATATTCCTAATAAAAAGAAAGTATCAGCTACAATTTTTAAAGAACATTATGAGAAAATGGATGAAATTATACAAGATATTAATTATTTAGATCAACATACTTGTCTAGATATGAATGATTTCAATTTTATGATTGGCTTTACCACGGATGCTGATGATTTATTAACTGCTCTGACAGAAGAAGAACAACTACAATTCTATCAAAAGATAAAAAAAGCCTTTACTGGTACCCATCTAGAAGAGGGGATGAATAAAAGTTGGTTTGCTGAATTTACGCCTGCTTATTGTACTAGTTGTGATAATTGTGGTGAAAAATTTTTTCTATTAGAGCGCAATGGTGATATTTATTCCTGTGTTCGTGGTCAAAAAAATAAAGATTTTTATTATGGTAATATTTATCAAGATTCTGTGGATGATATTCTGAAACAAGCCCAACGAAAAATTTTTGAAAATCATAATCACATGACCTTTAATAGTGAATGTGCTACGTGTCAATATTTATATTTGTGTAAGACCGGATGCCCTTATGTAAAAAAGATGTATCATCAGAATACTTCTTATACATGTAAATTGCAGCAGGCTATTTATAAAGATCATCCTGACTTATATCCCCAAGATGTTAATAACAAATTATCAGTTTATCATTATATTCAGAAGATGCATCCATTACTTACAAAAAATTATTATCCTCTGACTCATATTCAAACTGATGATAATATTAGCTTACAACATATTATCGAAAGTGATGAGAAATTAAAAAATATTTATCGTGCGGATGCCTTTATTTTAGAAGTCGATGGTCAGGAATACGCATTGTCTTCACAACTACTAAAATCTATTCGTCATATTTTATATATAACTAGTCATACGCGGGTAAAATTATATATTAAAAAGGATGTATTAGAAGATTGTGATTATCCTGTTAATAATGCTTTATATATGATGTTATTAAGTGGCGATTCGGTTGTATATGGGGATGAACAAAGAGAAAAGCAGAAACATATTATGACACATCAAATTTATACGGATACCTTAAAATCTAGACCATCTGATAAGCAAAATTTCTACTGTGTTGATCTTACAAATATTTTAAATCTATATGCTCAAGATCTTTCACAGGATAAGCCTAATAATTTATTTTTTACGACTTCTGCTTGGCGTGACTATCACTATATGAAACAAAAAAATAATGCTTATTATCATATTCGGGCGATGAATTTACCATTTCAAAATATTGAATTTTTTTATGTGTTGAATAAGGAGGAAAATTATGAATAAAAAACCAACTACTTATAATGAAATTATTAGAATGAAAAAATGTTACACGCTTGCTAAATACTTTTCTGATATTAGCGAAGAAGAATTGAATGCTATGTATACTTTTTTAGGGGAATCTCCTCATAATACAATTGTTGCAAATCAAGAAATTTTATCTTTAGTAGATGATAAGGGTAAAGTGGTGAAAAGTTTTTCTGTTAGTCCAATTGATACGTCATTTGATAATATTACCATTAGTAATCAAGATATTGTTATTATCCCTCATTATGATACTTTAAACAGTGCTGCTGATACGGGCGTCTCTAGCAATAATAACAATAATAACAACAATAATAATAACAATAGCTAAAAATTGTTGTATTGATGAAAAAAGATGTATAATAGAGTATATAAGAGGGTAAGAATATGAGGAAAAAGAGATTAAAAAAAGCTGGTGTTGGCTTATTTTTATTAATAGCAGCAGGTGTTACTTGTTTTCAACCAGATGTGAATGAGTTTATTACGAATTTAATAACACCAATTACAAAAGAAGAAACGGTAACGACAGTATCGTATGAGATTGAAAATGTTCCTGATTATAGTGGAGAAGCCTCTGTCGTTTTAAATAATAATGTTCCTAATTTTACCGAAGAAGATATGCAATTGAAATCATTAGAGCAATATAGTGATCTTGATGATTTAGGACGTTGTGGTGTTGCCTTTGCTGTAGTAGGACAAGAGACGATGCCAACTGAAGAGCGAGGAAGTATTGGCCAAGTTAAACCATCTGGTTGGCATACAGTAAAATATGATATTGTAGATGGTAAATATTTATATAATCGTTGTCATTTAATCGGCTATCAATTAACCGGTGAAAATGCAAATGAAAAAAATTTAATTACCTGTACTAGATATATGAATACGACAGGTATGTTACCATTTGAAAATGAAGTGGCTGATTATGTGAAAGAAACCGGAAATCATGTGTTATATCGAGTAACTCCAGATTTTAAGGAAAGCAATTTAGTTGCTAGTGGTGTAGAGATAGAAGCTAAGTCGATCGAAGATAATGGTGCAGGCGTTTCTTTTAATGTATATGTGTATAATGTTCAAAAAGGAATAGGGATAGATTATGCCACTGGTGAAAGTCATTTGGAAACTTAAAAAATATTGAAAATAAAGAATAATTTGCTAAATTTCAGGCATCTTAAAGATGAGGTGTCGAAATATGAAAAAAATTGTAGCGATTATTCTTTTTCTTGGCTTCTTTTTAGTGATGATGACATTTGATACCACTGCTGCAGTGACATCGGATATAAAGCTATTGCATGAAGGAGAAGTAAAAGCCAAAATTATGTTAGAGGACCGTAATGTAACTACTAAAAACTTGGATGAGAAACTACTATATTTATCGTATCAATTACGTTTTGCTACTGTTAAGAAACAATTGTCGTATTTAGATGAGACGATTATTAGAAAATTAGAAGATCTTTCTTTTTCTAGTATGGAACAATTAGAGGCAGATTATCAGCAATTATTGAAATCTTTAGGATTACATGAGGATTTGGATAAATTTTTACAATATGGAGTACCACTTGAGAGTATAACGGTTTTAATGAAGGGACAAGATTTATATCAACTGCAGCAAAAAGGGTATCAAGTAGTGGTTATTTAGACGTTTTCTATCATCGTAATTTATGGTATACTGATTAAGAATGGAGAGATCTAATATGAATGATGGGATGATTAGAAAAAGCAGAGTTAGTATTTTAAAAAGTTATGGTGATAATTTTACGGAACGGGAGTATATTACTAATCCAGCTATTGGTCGTGAAGAAGAAATTAAGCAATTAGTTTTGATTTTATTAACACCGGAAAAATCAGCCATTTTGGTGGGAAAACCTGGTGTTGGTAAAACAGCACTGGTAGAAGGCTTAGCTTATCGTATTCAAATTGGTAATGTTCCTAATGCTTTGAAAGGTTATCAGATTATTAAAATTAATACTTCTGCCTTATTAGGTGTTGATCCAGAGACTGGAGAGGGCAAAATTCAAATTTTGTTAGATGAATTAAAAAATTATCATAATTTGATTTTGTTTATCGATGAAATTCATACATTGATGGGTAATAAGGAAGATGCCTTAGATTTTGCTAATATGTTTAAACCAGGACTTGATCGTGGAGATATTAAAGTTATTGGTGCGACGACTACAGAAGAATATGAGCAATATATTTTACGTGATAAAGCTTTTGTTAGACGGTTCCAAAAAGTAGATATTGCAGAACCAACAAGAGAGGAAACAATTGCTATTTGTTTAGGAACTTTGCCTAAGATTGAAAAGAAAACGGGGGCTAAGCTGTTATATGATCCTTATGTTCAAGAAAAAATTATGGCTTTTTTAACTGATCTTACTAGTGAATATCGTCGTATTTATGAAATTGGTTCTAGATATCCAGATATTACTTTGACTATGTTGCAACAAGCGTTTTCTTTTGCTATTTATGATAATCGGAATGAAGTAAATATTTTTGATATTGAAAAAGCAATTAAGAATACAAAAAATGTATATCCGGATGTAATAAAAAAAGAGTTAGTTAGATTCCATGAAGTTTTTAAAAACGAAATAGAGGATGGAATTGATCGAGGCTATCAGCATGATTAAAAAAGTGATCTATTATGGACGAATTGTGTGCTTTATTTTATATTTATTGATGATGTTTTTTATGCTGCCATATATATATCAGAGCGGTTGGCCAGGTATTTTGTTTTTAGTGATGCTAGTTTTATTTGTTAGTAGTACACTTTGGAGTTTATTATCAAATAGAGCGATATTTAAAGAGATGGTGAGTTATAACTTAATTATTATTGCTTTAACTCTTTATTTTGCTGTCATAACGGCCCGTTTATTGTTAGATCCTAGATTACAAATATCAACTTTATATACAGTAAATATTGAATATTGTCAGACAAATTTCATTATTTTATCATTTGTTATGTTGGGTATTGTTTTAAATACGATTATTTTATACCTGAATAGTGAGTTTTTTGAACAGAAAAAAAAGAAACGTCAATAGGCATTTCTTTTAATGAACTATTGAATATCAATAAGTTTTTTACTTTCGTTTTTATCGATTTGTGGAATACTAATATGAAGTGTACCATTATCGAATTTCGCTTCGATTGCATCTTCTTGGATATCACCTAAATAGAAACTGCGTGTGTATTTACCATAAAATCTTTCTTTTCTAAGATATTTTTTGTTTTCATCTTCATCTTTTTCTTCTTTTTCAGCCGTGATGATTAAATTTCCTTTGTTGCATTCTACTTTAATCTCATCTTTTGTAAATCCTGGTAAATCCATTTCTACATGGTAGACATTATCTTTTTCGTAAATGTCGCATTTCATTTTAGCTCCTTCATCTTCAAAAAATTGATCTAATGCATTATCAAAATAAAATCTTCTTGGTAACATATATTATCACCTTTCCTTTCCACAATTATGTTATAGCACGTATATTAGCACTTGTCAAGTCGAAGTGCTAATTTTTTTCGAAAAATATTTTCATAAAAAGCTTGCATTTGTGCTAGTGTTTCTGATAGAATATATTTGTCTTTTATGGCGGCGTTGGTGAAGTGGTTAACACGCTGGTTTGTGGCACCAGTATGCATGAGTTCGATCCTCATACGCCGCCCCAGATGTGGGTATAAACAAACCACCCAGTAAATT
>CALVUW010000036.1 GCA_944363695.1 uncultured Bacilli bacterium
AAAAGCTATGATGCTTAATACTGATAAGATAATATTAAAAAAAAACAAAAAAGGAATTCATAAAATTTATTATGGAACTATGGGTGACAAAATATTTAAGACTGTAACTGGAGAAGAAATTATAAGCTATGATAAAATTTTAGAGGTATTAGAAGCCGGCAAGGAAATATATATTGAGAAAGGAAGAAAATATGAAAGTTTTAGAAATAGTTGACAATCATGGTTGGTATATACTAAACGGAATGAAAAAGTCTATTTTAGATTTAAATAGGGAAGATATATTTTTAATATTAGAAACTATCTATTCAAATGATCAAATGCAGAATGATGTTATAGATGATGAACACAAAATTTTAAATGAAGCAGAAAAAGTAATATATAATAATATATATCAATATATATTGGAATTCGAACAAAAAAAAGATGATTTAAAAAAAGAAATAGATGAGGAATTCTCTGATGTTATAAAATTGTTGGATGACTCAGAAGAAAAATAACATATAAATTTTATACTTGCAACCCTCCTCAAACAGAGCTAACATACAACACAAGGAATCGATTTTTATCTTATATTTTTAAAAGATGATACCCATCGCCCCCTAAATCATTCAATCGACCAAAGGCTCACAAAAGGTCTTTTTCGTTTGCTGTGAATATCAGATAACCTTTATTTCAACTATTTCGACAAAATTTTATTATTACTGCTAGTAAGATAATTATGGTGGGTTATATGGAAAGCAGCATTACTTATATATCAAAGAATAACACTTCATCTGATCTTGAGTTTTTCATCTTTGTAGGTTCAGATGACATCTATGGTTATTCGCTACAAGTAAATTATTTGTTAAAAAATCATACGCTTAGATGTACTATTGTAAAATTACCTGCTATAATAAATAAAAAACGAGTTGCTTACAACTTTATGTTATGGAGGTATACAATGGATTCTTTTGAGCAAACAAAGATAAAAGGTGAAGATGAATCATTTTCAAATGATGATTTATTTAATATTAATTCTTGGGGAGCAGATCTATCTTTTAGAGAACTAATCGCCATGTATGATGAAAAAGACTTGATTAAGCCTAATTTACAACGTAAATACGTATGGACGCTAGAAGAGGCTAGTCGTTTGATTGATTCTATTTTACTAGGACTACCAATTCCAAGTATTTTCTTAGCTAAAAAAGAAGAACAGAAACTCATTATCGATGGATATCAAAGGATTAAAACGGTTTATGACTTTGTCAAAGGAACTTTTGCTAAAACGGGCCGACCTTTTAAATTATCGAAATCTACAATAATTAATGCTCGTTGGAGAGGTAAAACATTTTCTGAATTAGCAGAAGATGAGCAGCGTAGAGTACGTAATACAACGATTCACGCTATTATATTTGAGCAGAAAAAGCCAAACAATGATTCTGGTATGTATCAAATCTTTGAACGAATTAATACTTCTGGTAGAACCTTATATCCGCAAGAAATAAGGAACTGTATTTATCAAGGAAACTATAACAATTTATTAATGCAATTAAATAAAAATGAAACTTGGAGAACTATTTTAAATTGTAGCGAAGATGCTAGAATGGCTGATGTTGAGAATATATTGCGTTATTTTGCCATTAAAAACTTAGTAAATACTGATGATTATGATAAAAATCAAATTGTGTTAAAGAAATTCTTAAATGAAAACATGGCCTTAAACTGCTATTTGTCTGAAAAAGAGTGCGAGGAGTATGCTGAAGAATTTATTAGTACGCTTGATACCATATATAAATATTTAGGCACTACGGCCTTTAATAATGTTGTCGAGAAGAAAGATTCAAATGGTAATATCATGTATAGTGATCAGTTTGTGAAAAAATTTCATCCTACTATCTACGAAGCGACCATGTTATCATTCCGTTTTGCTATGGATAAAGGCCTTAACTTTGAGAATCTCAAAGAAAAACAGTTGCAGCTGTTGAACGACTTGGAATTTAAAGAAGCAACTACGATCAGAACGACAAATATAGACAACATTAAAAAGCGGGTTTCTCTAGCTACAAAATATTTCTTTGGTGTCGAGTATGAATGGAAATAATCAAGCTCTCATCGACGATTGCTATAATGAATTAACAAAAATTGAATGTTTTATTAAAAGCGATCCATTGAGTTCTTTGTGTCCTTACTTAATATCCTATTGTGTAGTAAGAGCATGTGGGACTATTGAAGTATGCACCAAAAATATAATATTTGATTATCTATCTTTCGGTGTGAGATCAGAAACGATAAATTATTTAGAAAAAGAAATATTAGAAAGTTCGTGGAACCCTTCTTGTGGAGCTATTCAAAAGTTATTAGACAAAATTAATTCAGATTGGTCGTTGCAATTTCAAGCTTTAACTAGTGGTATTAAAGAAAAAGGAGATTTAACTTCCTTAGTTAATCTTCGAAATGATTTTTCTCATGGACAAAAAATTACAGCTACTATTGCTAACATCATGACATATTTTCAAGGTGGTTGTAAAATATTAGAAATTTTAGATTATATTATTCAACCTTGATAATTGTTGATAGGTGATTTATAAAATTGGTTTTTTGAAAATCAATTTTTTATTTTTGACTTTTATCTGTAGTTATAGTATAATATGTGCGTCTAAAAAGAGGGGGTGAAGCTCATGGAACATTTTGATAATTCTGATAGTTTAAAATCATATTTAAAAAAAGAGTCGAATCGTCTTGGTATTCATATTACCAATGTTTATAATACCTTTTTCTCTAGGGACTTGTTATACCGTCTAAGTAAGATTGATCGTAGTAACGATGTCATTGTTAAAGGAAGTTTTGCTCAATTTGTTCATTTACAAAAAATGGTACGACCAATTACTGACATTGATCTTACTAGTACTATTGACCATCATGATCCATTACTTTTACTAGTTAATGCTATGTGCGAAAAAGAAGATGAACAAGATTTTGATTACATATTAAGAGGTGTTCCACGCAGAACAAATACTGGTATTATTAAGATACCTATTGCCGCCAGTTTTGGAAAAATCAATCATCCCATTGGTATCGATTATCGAGAAAACCATCCATGTATTTATGATCGTGTTAAGAAAATAGTACCTAAGGTGTTTTCAAAAGATGACGAGTATGAAATTGTTGTTCCATCTATGGAAGAAACATTAGCTGAAAAATTATGTATTATTGCAGAGTCGACTAATCCTACTATGTTAAATACAAGAGCGAAAGATTTTTATGATATTTATCATTTGCATGGCGGTAATTATGATTTAGATAAATTTTCTTATTATTTTGAAAGAATGCTGCAAGATCGTGGCAAAGTTACTGATCTTGATCATCTGAATGCTGATTATTTAAACCCTAGTTTTATCGAGAAACATCAAGAAGTATGGGAAAGTAATAAGAAACATTATGAATTTTTGGATGATGAAGTTGATTTAAAAGCAGCGGTTTACTACACTAAAAGTACTTTAAAAGAACAATTTCAAAGAATTAGACAAGGAAAAAATAGAGTATATAAGTTGTCTCTATTTTAAAAGTAGCTAATTCTTTTTTGTTAATATGTCAATTTTGACTGTCAAATATTATCTTAAAGTAAATTTTTCTATTAAACTTCTTGGTGATTCACCTATAAACTGTTATGATGAACGTAATATGATAAACATAGGAGAGCAAGCGGTATTCGCCTTTATCATATAGAAAGGAGATACTGTTATGAGATTTAATTTGATTAAGCCTACAGTTTATAGTTATGAAAGTATTTCATCATGATAATCGTACGTTGATGAATATTCAACATAAGCATAATAAACCAAAAATTACCTATCGTCGAAAACATCCCAATCTTGATTTTTTGTATACCGTAGAAGATGAAGAAATGAATGATAATGACTATAATGGCAATAAACAAAATCAATATTAATCAAAAAAATAAATTAGTTATAGTGACTAATTTTTTATTTGGAAAGTCGATGAATTTTTCTTTGCATTCCCTTAAACTTTTGTTATACTAAAATCAGACATAAGAAAGGAAGATGATGGTATGAAATATGTTTATGCTTTTAAAGAAGGCAATAAAGATATGCGTAACCTACTAGGTGGTAAAGGTGCTAATCTAGCCGAAATGACCGGACTTGGTTTACCAGTTCCTAGAGGATTTACGGTAACAACAGAGGCTTGCTTAAAATACTATGAAGATCAAGAAGAATTAGGAGAAGATATTCAAAAAGAAATCTTTGAACAATTAAAAGCGTTAGAAGCAGAAACTAAGAAAACAATGGGAGATAGTAAAAATCCATTATTAGTTTCAGTTCGTAGTGGTGCTAGAGCATCTATGCCTGGTATGATGGATACGGTATTAAATCTAGGTATGAATGATGAGGTGGCAAAAGGATTTGCTGAAGTGACGAATAATCCGCGTTTTGTCTATGACAGTTATCGCCGCTTTATTCAGATGTTTGCAGATGTTGTCATGGGCTTTCCAAAGAGTTCTTTTGAACGTCTATTTGATAAAATTAAAGAAGAAAAGAATGTTGAATTTGATACAGATTTAACAGCTGAAGACTTGATGGAAGTCGTTGATATCTATAAACAAGAATATAAAAAGCATGCAGGAGTTGATTTTCCACAAGATCCTAAAGTTCAATTGTTAGAAGCAGTAAAAGCTGTTTTTAGAAGTTGGAATAATGATCGGGCGATTACCTATCGTCGTTTAAATAATATTCCATCTAGTTGGGGAACAGCCGTTAATGTTCAAGAGATGGTTTATGGAAATCGTGGTAATACGAGTGGTACCGGTGTTGCTTTCACAAGAAATCCTGCTACTGGTGAGAAAAAATTATATGGTGAATATCTAATGAATGCTCAAGGTGAAGATGTAGTGGCAGGTATTAGAACACCACAATCTATTGATACACTTAAAGATGTAATGCCAGAATGTTATGAAGAGTTTACACGAATTTGTAAAATTCTAGAAGATCATTATAAAGATATGCAAGATATGGAATTTACCATTGAAGATGGACATTTATTCATGTTACAAACAAGAAATGGTAAAAGAACAGCGCAAGCTGCGTTACAAATCGCAGTCGATTTAGTAAATGAAGGCATGATTAGTGAAGAGGAAGCTCTATTAAAAGTAGAACCAGCACAATTAGACCAATTGTTACATCCTAACTTTGACCAAGCGGCATTAAAAGCTGCTAAACCAATTGCTCAAGGGTTAGCTGCTTCACCTGGTGCTGCCACTGGTAAAATTTACTTCACAGCAGAAGATGTTATGAAAGCACATGAAGCAGGAGAAAAAGATATTCTATTAGTTCGTCTAGAGACTTCACCAGAAGATATTGAGGGTATGAACTTAGCTCATGGTATTTTGACTGTTCGTGGTGGTATGACTTCTCATGCTGCTGTTGTAGCACGTGGTATGGGTACTTGCTGTGTATCTGGCTGTGGCGAATTAGTCATTGATGAAGAAAAGAAAACTTTAACTACCAAAGATAACCAAGTATTTAAAGAAGGCGACTATATGAGCTTAGATGGTTCAACAGGTTATGTATATGGAGAACAAATTAAAACAGTTGAACCAGAAATTAGTGGAAACTTTGAAACCTTTATGAATTGGGCAGATAAAGTTAGAACGTTACAAATTAGATGTAACGCTGATAATCCAAAAGATGCAGCGGTTGCTCGTAAATTTGGCGCAGAAGGAATTGGTCTATGTCGGACAGAACACATGTTCTTCGATAGTGAGCGTATCTTTAACTTCCGTCGAATGATCACTGCTACAACGCAAGAAGCACGGGAAGAAGCATTAGAAAAAATTTTACCGTATCAACGTGATGACTTTGAAGGACTATTTAGAACGATGGAGGGTTATGGTGTAACCATTCGTTTCCTTGATCCACCACTACATGAATTCTTACCTCATACGGATGAAGAAATTAAACCATTAGCGGAAAGTCTAGGTATGACCTTTGAAGCTTTAAAAGAAAGAGTAGAGTCTTTAAAGGAATTCAACCCAATGATGGGACATCGTGGTTGTCGTTTGGCAGTAACTTACCCAGAAATTGCTAAAATGCAAACACGTGCTGTTATTGAAGCAGCCTTAAAAGTTAAAGAAGATGGTATCGATATTGTACCAGAGATTATGATTCCATTAGTAGGTGATGAAAAGGAATTAGCTTTTGTTAAAAAAATTGTTACAACAACTGCTGATCAAATTATTGCGGAAAACAATAGCGATTTAACGTACAAAGTTGGAACAATGATTGAAATACCACGTGCCGCTTTAACGGCTGATGAAATTGCCAAAGAAGCAGAATTCTTCTCATTTGGAACCAATGATTTAACACAAATGACTTATGGTTTCTCACGAGATGATGCTGCCAAATTCTTAAAAGATTATTATGATAAAAACATATTTGAACAAGATCCTTTCGCAACCCTTGACCAAAAAGGTGTTGGTAAATTAATGAAAATGGCTGTAGAGCTAGGTAGAGAAACTAGACCAGATATTAAACTTGGTATCTGTGGAGAACATGGTGGAGATCCAGCAACTATTGAATTCTGTGATAAAATTGGTTTGACCTATGTTTCTTGTAGTCCATACCGTGTACCGGTTGCCCGTCTAGCTGCTGCAAGAGCTAAATTAATTAATAATTAATCTAATAGACTGAGTTGATTACTCGGTCTTTTTTTCTTATCTAAAATTTGTTTTGAGGATAGATTAAATGACAAGCTTGCTGTCAATTTTTTCTTTTTTTGATAAGTAAAAACGATTTACGTGGTATAATCAGTAGAGCAGAGCTATTAGATGGAGTGATATAGATGAGCAAGCAGAAAAAAAATAATGTGAAAAAGTTTGCTAACAATAAAGTAAACACAACTAGAACAAACCGAAACAAGCGAAAATATGTAACAGTTAATAAAAAGAAGTCTTATTCTCCTCTTTTTTTGTTTATCTTTTTTTTGAGTATTTTGGGAAATGTTTTTTTAGTAGGCCATTATATTACCTTTGATCATAACAAAGTCAAAATAGAAACGAAAGAGGTAATAAAGCCTAGTCCTAATTATCTATTTTTAGGTGATTCTATTACTGATTTTTATGATTTAGAAAAGTATTTTCCCGATGAACCTGTAGTAAATAGTGGCTATAGTGGAAATCAGACAACGGATATTTTAGATGATATGCAAAAGAGGGTATATCAATATAATCCTAGTAAAGTTTTCTTATTGATCGGTACCAATGATTTGCAAATGGAACGAAGTGTTGACGAAATTGTTGATTATATTAAAAAGATTATTGAAGGTATTCGTAAAAATAGACCAGAAGCAGAAATTTATATAGAAAGTATTTATCCAATTAATAATACTGATGCGGATAAAATTGATCATGAAATGGTAGGTAGAAGAAATAATGAAGATATTCAAGAGATTAATCAAAAATTAAAAGACTATTGTGAGGAGAATAAGCTAGAATATATTGACTTATATACATTATTAGTAGATGATGATGGTAATCGATCAGAAAATTATACAAAAGATGGACTCCACATGTCTGAAGAAGGCTATGAAGCTATTACGGATAAGCTACATGAATATATTGATTAATTGATTTTCTATCATAAAAATATGTTGAAACCCCAATGAATAATATGTTATATTTTTATTATAGGGTGGGGACGGAAAATGAAAGAAGTTCAAACAAGAAAATCCAATTTTGAATTGATGCGTATTATTTCTATGTTTTTTATAGTATTTTGGCATGTGTTGCTGCATACCAACATTATTCACAATGCAACGGGTACTTTGCAGTATTTATCTACTTTTATATATATACTTATTAGTATTCATGTCAATTCTTTTGTGTTAGTTACAGGATATTTTCAGTACAATAAAAAAATGAAAATTAGAAAAATTCTTAATTTGATGGGTCAGGTATGGTTTTATAATATTCTGTTCGTTGTTTTGACATTGGTAATTGGATTTATGACACTCAGCCGTCTTGAAATTATTCAAAGTACCTCTTTTTTGAATATGGGAGGATATTGGTTTGTTAATAGCTATATAGCTCTATACTTATTGACACCGCTATTAAATATTTTTGTTGAAAAGGCTAGTCAAAAAGAACATAAAATGATCTTAGCCATTTTATTTATTATTTTTTCTGTTGTTGCCGTGTTAACCAAGCAACAAACAATTACTAATGATGGTCGCACTGTTATTGCTTTTATCTTTTTATATTTGATTGGGGCCTACTTAGGAAAGTATCCGATTCAAAAAAGCTATCATTTTAGAAATAATTCTAAAAATAAAAACCAATTAATTTTCTTAAGTTTCTTTTTCTTTTTTGGAATTTTAAATTTTATATGTTATTATTTTGGCAATACTTTATTGACATCTTCTAATACAGTGATTCGTGATTTAGGAAGTACCTTTGTGAGTAGTGTTGATAATTTTTCTTCACCAATCTTAATTATACAAAGTGTTTGTTATGTACTATTTTTTGAAACTTTAACCATTAAAAGTCGCTTTATTAATAAGTTTAGTGTGCTAACGCTTGGAATTTATTTAGTCCATGAAAATAAATATGTTTGTAGTTATATTTATTTGCGTTTCTTTGAACCGATTACTAGCACAACTAATAGTAGTATTTTAGTTAAATTATTTTTAATAGCCATTGTAATGTTTTTAATTAGTGCTATAATAGAATGGATCAGGCATACTTTGGCTAAGTTATGTTCTAGACTATCTGTCATTAAGAAATTAAATAAGAAAATTACTAATTATATTCGTGATTTTTGATATAATTAAAGTATTAAGTTTTATAATAAGAAAGGATGACATGTTCAGATGAAACAAAAAAAATTAAAAGAAAAACCAAAAGATTTACAGTTTTTAATTATTTATGGGATATCAGCTATTTTTAGTTTAATTTATTTGGTACAGAGATCTTCTTCAAAAGGTTTATTATTCATGAGTGTTTTTGCTATTGTAGTACTTGGAATCGAAACGCTTTTCTTCTTCTTTTTGAAACGACAATTTCAAAACCAAAAGACATTAGAAAAAATATATCTTCCTATTGCTATTTTCTTTGGTATTTTATATTTGTTTGCTTTTCCACTTTCTCAACTTCCTGATGAGAGAGCAGATTATCTACGAGCTTTAGAAGTGGCTAATTTTCATGCAACTTCTGTTCGGAAAGATACTGCAGTGGGTAGAGAGTTTTCAACTAATATTAAGAAAGTATATGAATCTGAAAACTATAACGACATGATAGAAAATAGTGGCCTAACTTTAAATAAAGAAACGGATTTTTTAACTTTTGCTAATAAATCATTATATGCTTTTGTTTGCTATCTTCCCCAAGCCTTTGGTGTAGGGGTAAGTGCTGCTTTAGGCGCTCCTATTGTTTTACAAAGTTTATTTGGCAAAATATGCAATTATGCCTTGTTTGTATTACTAGTATTTTTATCGATAAAATATATTCCGTCGAAAAAATTGTTGGTTTTCTTTATTGCCTTATTACCGATGACTATGCAAGAGGCAGTGTCTTTATCACCAGATGCAATGACAATTGGAACTTCCATTGCCTTAGTTTCATTTATTCTTTATTTTAGAGCTGGTACGAAAGAAAAATTACAAAAGAAACACTTTATCGCTTTGAGTGCTTTGGCAGTTGCCTTATCCCTTTGTAAGATTGTTTATTTACCATTATGCTTTTTAATTTTCTTAATTCCAACGGAACGTTTTCGCTCTAAAAAACAAAAGTATCTTTATTGTTGTCTTTTAAGTTTGGCTGTGATTATTTTAAATTTAACCTGGCTAAAGATATCATCACAATATTTGATTGCTTTTGAAGGAAAATCAAATTCAAGTTTACAATTACAATATATCTTACATAATCCACTTCGTTATATCATCACAATATTTGCAACCATTGATTCTTTCTCTATTGCTTACTTAGAACAGTTAGTTGGTCATTCATTAGGTAAATTTAATGTTTCCACCTCCTCTGTAATGGCTATCGCAGCTCTTGTCATTTTAGGTTATTTGATTGTAAAACATTACAAAGGTAAAGATAAAGAAAAGGAAGCCATCTTTAATTGGAAAGAGAAAATATATATTATTCTGATGACATTAGCGACAGTAGGATTAATGTTTACGAGTCTTTATATGCAGTGGACAGCAGTTTATAGTGATACGATTGATGGTATTCAAGGACGTTATTTTATACCACTATTATTAGTGATTGCTATGCTTTGGATGAGTAAAAAAGAAACGACTTCACCAGAGGAGAAGAATGGTATTGTTACTTTTTCAGTTATTACCAATGTCATGGCTTTGATTGCGGTTTTTGTAACATTCATTTAAAAAGGAGCAACAGATGAAAAAAAGTGTGGTTCTTTGGTTAGGG
>CALVUW010000037.1 GCA_944363695.1 uncultured Bacilli bacterium
TGACGGGGATTCGATTTCCCTCATCTGCTCCATAATAAAATTAACCCTTGTATATCAAGGGTTTTATTGTGCATTTTTTTAATATTATCAAATATACTGTTTATTTTTTCATCTTTTATTGAATGTTGATTCAATATATTTTGTTAAGCTGCATAACAATTAATTCATATCATTTTCTAGTAAAGAGCCAACTTTCTTAGAAATTCTTCTTGGACTACGAACTGATTTAAGACCATAAGACTGCAATTTAGTCAGTGGATAAGTATCTTCTTTATATCTTTTAGCAATTCGTAAACACATTGTAGGAGTTTCTTGTTCTTTTCCAGCATTAGTTTTTACAACATCACACTTATATAAAATAGCAGCATACGGTTTGCACATGTAAATATATACGATATCACCCACTTGAACATCTTTTGGCTTTTTCCATTCAATCATATCCGTACGCTCAAAGTGTCCTATAATATCATACACAGTAGGATTGGCAGGAATAATCCAAGCTTCTTTGGCGCTGATTAACTGATAAGAATCATCAATTATTTGCTGAATCGTTTCATCAGAAACACTATCATCTAATACAACTGTGATCCAACTACGTTTATTCATATGATAACCAGGATAAAATCCATCTTGTTGTAACAACGTAGTCATCCTCTCTTCTTCAACTTTAACATCAAGAATCGTCACTTCTCCACTACCCACTGTAAATTTAGAACGATCAACATCCATAATAATGGCAAACCACTTTTGATTTAAGCTGTTTCTAAATACACTATAGCCAGGAAATTTTTTCCATAAAAATTCAGGAGAAACATGATATTTTTCTATTATATACTTTGCTATTCTATTAGCTTGTTCAGATAAAAACAATTCACTACTAAAGCAATTATTTTTAATGTCCAACAAAATAGCCTTATATGCTTCTCTTACCGCATTTACAAAAGATCCTTGATGTCTTTCTACACGAAAACTAGTATATTCATCACCAGTGGCCACTTCAAAAACATGAGCAGACACTTTTCCCTGGATATCAATGAGTACATCTACTCTAAACTCATCATTCATAAAAAAGGTGGAAAACATATACCCTGCTTTACTTTTTTGAAAACCGTATTGTTTTAATTTTGACCAATCAACCTGTGTCTTCTGAAAGATTTCTTCTTCTATCTGCAAACGGCATTCCTCCCTTATGTTGTTCTATCCGCAATCGTATAAATATTATCAGCATTAAACTGAATTTCGCGCACCGTTGCAAGTTTTTCTAAACCTTTTATCATATGATACGCATAAATTGTATCTTGATCAATAAAATAAATCGCTTGATCGCTCACTTGAACTTGTTGCATATTATCATTATTTAATAATAAAATAGGATCCGTATCAAATTGTTTATAGATTACATAAAGATCACGATTATCTACTAAAAAATAAGCATCTTCCACTTCGTAAACGGTTGCATCCGAATAGTTTTCCTTTATATAATCTGTTGCTATTGCCTGTGGGAATAAAAGCTCCTCGTTTTTAAAATCATAAATATTTCTTTCTACCCACTTACTTCCATCATAATATTTTCCGTTTTTCTTACTATCACCAA
The DNA here is from genome assembly GCA_944363695.1 of uncultured Bacilli bacterium. GTDB lineage: Bacteria > Bacillota_I > Bacilli_A > RF39 > UBA660 > Onthousia. Next base: position 1,595 of record CALVUW010000037.1, read on the forward strand.
TAGCTGTTATCTTCCTAGCTTTAGGATCAATTTCATATTCTACTAAATTATCTCTATCAAACAAATATGCTTTGTCTTCAACTACTCCTAAAAAATAACTATCAAAAGAAATCTCTTGATCGATTTTCCAAGTTTTTGTAGTACCGTTTTCTAAATCTGTACAATACCATTCATTAAAGTCATGCTGTTGATCCGTATTAGCCGTTAAATAAATGTCATTCACGACAATACTATATTGATTTTCATATTGATCTGCCTGTAAAAACGTTATATTTTCTTCTTGCTCTGCTCCTAAATAGTATAAACCACGATAATTCCAAATACTAAGTATTATATCATCTAAAGCGGTCGGATAATAGGTTAGCCCTTCATATGTTTTAGGCGATGATGATTCTGTGACAACATCAATCTTTTGCTCTTTCAAGCTTTCTACAACTTTATCCGCTAATTGGGGATCTTTGTCCTGTAAAACAGTATAACTAAACTCATTTTCTTGATCACGACAGCGTACATAACTAGCGCGATTATCTTTTAGAATCGGATAAACACAACTAATATCATCATTAGATACTGCAATGATATCTTCCACTACTTTTGATTGTTTGTGATAATCTTCTAAAAATTGAAAATGGAAAGTTTTCTTTTGATTAGCAAGAGAAAGTGTATAGACTGATTGTTGATGATCATAAGAAAACATCTCCGTTATTTCGTATTTTTGGTCATCTACCATCAACGTATAATCAACATGATGTTCTTTTTTTGTATAATGAAGAATCAGCTGTAAAACAAGAATAACGATCATAACCAATAATATTCGTTTTGCTATTTTTTTCAAACTGCTTACCACCTTTTACAAAATATATAAAAGAAAAATGCTTGAGTTAAGCATCTTCTATTCCACATTCGATTTGTTTTTTTCCATCAATCATAAAGTTAGAAATTTTCTTTTCGATTTCTGTGAGAGCTCGCTTATCGATATTACTAAACACAACAAATTCTTTAATTGTATCAATTTCTAACTTACCCCAGATAATACCACTTTTTACTTTTAAATCATTAAACATATCTGGTGTAATGCTATCAAAGAAATAGCCGACCACTACCCGATCACGGCCAATCAATAAGCGTTTATTGGTAAGTGCTACTACTGCTGTTCCAAGAATATTTAAGGGATTGGCATTTTTTTGAGCAAAAAAGGCATATTCAATTGTTTCATCATCATGTAAATGATCTAAAATAATTTGCGCATTTTTTTCTAGACGCCAACCAATCGTCATAAAATATTTAGACTGAAAGCTTTCTAGCAATTGTAGTAGGGATTCTTTTTTATCCATTACTTACACATCCTTTACTTAACTAATTAATTCTTGTTCTTGGAATAATGATACTAAATCATCTTTTGATGTTAAACCTTCTTTATAAGTCACAATTTTATCATCTTGAACAATTAACGTTAATGGTGTACCTAATCCTGAACTAAAATAATCATCTGATTGAACCAACGCTGTTAATCCTTCATTGTCTAACTCATCTGTATTTAAATAATTAATAGTAATACCATATTCATATACAATATTTTTCATAATTGGTTCTTGCTGTTGGCAAAAACTACAAGTTGGTCTAGCGATATAAATAATTGCTTTATCTGAACCAGCTTTTAAAGCTAGATAGTCATCAATATCAATTGAAGTTAAATCGGCCTGTTCACTTTCTGGAATGTCACTTGTATAAGCTGTATCATTCGTATCAGTTGATTCAGTTGTACCTCCTGTACCATTTGGATCACAATTCTTTAATTCTGAAGCATAATAACTTCCACCAAACACAACTATTAAAGCTAATACAATAATCGCTGCGGTTTTAATTTGTTCTATTGTTTTTTTACTCATGATAATTCTCCTTCGTTAGTTATTATAACATTTTTACGTAAATAAGACAAACATAAAATATTGTCGAGATTTTTAAAACAAATGCTACGGTTTTTCATCATACATTATAACGAAAGGCGGCAGATGAAATGAAAACAGTTGGCATTCCAAGAGGATTACTCTACTACTATTATGATACGTTATGGAAAGCTTTTTTTGATAGCTTACAAGTTCCCTACATTATCAGCAAAAAGAGCAATTTAAATTTATTAAAAAAAGGACAAGAGAAAGCAGTCGATGAAGCTTGTTTAGCCTTAAAATTATATTTAGGCCATATCGAAGATATTAAGGATCAATGTGATTATATCCTTATACCTCGTATTTTTTCACTTGAAAAACAAGAACAGGTTTGTACTAATTTTAACTGTTTATATGATTTAATCCATACGCTATATCCTAATATTCAGATTCTAAACTATAACATTGATGTTAAGCGACACCATTATGAAAAGAATGCTTTTTTAAAATTAGGTAAAGAATTAGGTTTTAGCTTATTAGAAAGCAATCGTGCTTATCAACTAGCAAAAGAAATTGAACAAAATCACCAAAAACAGTTAGCAAAAAGAGGACAAGAGAAATTAAATAGTACGAAAACTAAAATCCTATTAGTCGGTCATCCTTATAATATTCATGATGCATTAATTGGGCAAAGAATTATTACTTATTTACAACAACAGAATATTGAAATCATCTATAGTTATGAAATTTCTCCTGAATTGGTTGATATCTATATTCAAAAAATTTCACCCAAAGTACATTGGACACCTAGTAAAACCCTACTAGCAGCCTTTGCATACTATAAAGATAAAGTAGATGGCACCATTATTATTAGTTCCTTCCCTTGTGGACCTGATTCGCTCACCAATGAAATGATGTTACGCAAACGACAACAAGCGAAAGTTTTATTATTAACTTTTGAAGATGTAAATAGTGATGTAGCTATCATTACGCGTCTAGAAAGCTTTTTAGATATGTTAAAGGGAGGCATTCACCTATGAAACAAGTTATTGCTTTCCCACAACTAGGTTCTTATTTTCAACCGTTAAAAAAATTAGTCATCAATCTAACCAATCTACCAGTTATGGAAATGCCACCAATCACAAAAAAAACCATCACCCTTGGTAGCAAATATAGTCCCGATTCAGTGTGTGTGCCATTTAAATATAACCTTGGTAATTTTATAGAAGCCCTAGATGCTGGAGCCACTATTTTATTTCAAGCCGGTGGTGGTTGTCGTTACCGTTATTATGCAGAAGTACAAGAAACAATTTTAAAAGACTTAAACTATCAGTTTAAATTAATTCAAATTATGGAAAAAGATCGTCTTCGTTTTGGCGAACTATATAAAATGATGAAACAGTTAAATCCGAATCTAACAAAGCGAACTTTTTTGCATCAAGTACTACTAGCCTTTTTCTATATTTATTATTTAGACAAAATAGAAGATTATATACGGGAAAATATTGGATTTGCCGAAAACGAACAATCATTTATGCGACTAAAAAATCAATTTTTAACAGCTTGTAATCAAACGAACAGTCTTTATAAATTACATCGTATTTATCGTAGCTATCAGAAGAAATTTAAGAAATTACCACTACATAAACCCAAACATTGTTTGAAAGTCGGTGTCATTGGTGAACTCTATACAGCAATAGAGCCTTTCGCTACTTATCAACTTGAAAAAGTTCTAGCTAGCTATCATATTCAAATTAAACGTTTTACTAATTTAAGTTATCTATTATGGAAAAAAGCTTTACATATGCCTTTCATGCGGTTTAAAACCAGGAAATACTGTAAATATACATTAGGAGCAGATGGCCTAGATAATGTATATCGAGTGCTGTGGCTCAAAAAGCATGGCTACGATGGTATTATTCATACTAAGCCTAGTGGCTGTACACCAGAAATTGGAGCCCTTCCCATTATTATGAAAGCTGCTAAAGAAAAGCAGATGCCTATTATCTTTTTATCCTTTGATGAACAAACTGGCGTTGAAGGTCTACATACCAGATTAGAAGCTTTTTATGATTTAATTCAACTTAAGAAAGGAGAAAATAAATGAAAGCTTATTTAGGAATTGATATTGGTTCTATTTCAACGAAAGGAGTCATTATCAATGAAGAAAATAAAATACTAGCTAGTACCTATTTATGGACAGAAGGTAATCCTATTAAAGCCGTTAAGCGACTGTTAAAGGAATTAGAGCAACAAGTTCAAGATAAAAATATTCAAGTCTTAGGTGTTGGAACGACTGGTTCAGCCAGAAAATTAATTGGAACGATGTTAGGCGCTTGTAGTATCAAAAATGAAATTACAGCGCATGCTATTGGTACTTTATCTAGACACAAAGATGTCAATACTATTTTAGAAATTGGTGGACAAGATTCTAAAATCATCTTATTAGAAGATGGTATTGTTACCGATTATGCTATGAATACATTATGTGCAGCTGGAACTGGCAGTTTTTTATCTAGTCAAGCCAAACGTTTAGGAGTAGCAGTCGAAGACTTTGGAGACATTGCCTTAACTAGCCAGCACCCAGCTACCATTGCCGCTAGATGTACAGTCTTTGCAGAAAGTGATTTAGTTCATAAAATTCAAATGGGATATGCCAAAAATGATATTATCGCCGGCCTTTGCTATAGTGTGGCCGCTAATTATCTCAATAACGTAGCAAAAGGTAAAAAAATAAAAGCACCTGTTATTTTCCAAGGTGGTGTTAGTAAAAATATTGGGGTTAAACAAGCCTTTGAGGATTTGCTACAAGTACCAGTTATCACCGACGAAGATGGGCATCTAATGGGGGCCTTAGGCAGTGCAATCTTAGCCAAGAAGTCTAGTAAAAATGAAGTGTTTAATTTTTCGATTTCTAACAGCCAATTTGAAACCATTGGCAAAGAATGCTCGAATTGTCCGAATCATTGTGAAGTAATCATTGTCAAAAAAGATGGGCAAAAGCTAGATGCCTGGGGAAATCGGTGCCCAAAAGGTGCCTTGTTAAAATAATATAGATTTGCTATAATACCATAAGAGGGATAATATGATGCAAGAACCACAACCACACATGACAAGAGAAATATATAGAAAAACGAAAAAGAAAAAAAAATTACGTCTTAAAAAAGGCGCTTTTGTTCTGTTGTTTGTCATATTTTTATCATTATTTATTTTCTCAGGTTATCAATTATTAAAATGGCATCAAGATAATCAAAAAATTAAAACGATAACAGATGATATTAATGAAGCAATTACCGTGGTCGAACATGATAATGAAGGTGAACTAATCAATCCACCAGAAAATAAAGAAAGTGATTATTGGAGTTATATTAAAGTACCATTTCTAGAAGTAGATTTTACTCAATTACTACAAAAAAATAGTGATACCGTTGCTTTCATTCACGTAGAAAACACCAATATTAATTATCCGGTTGTGCAAGCTAGTGATAATAGTTATTATTTAACTCATGCATTTGATAAGAGTAGAAATGATGCTGGTTGGGTTTATCTAGACTATCGAAATCAGCTAGATGTGTTAGATGATAATACCATTATTTATGGTCATGGACGACTTGATACAACGGTATTTGGTTCGCTAAAAAACGCCTTAACAAAAAGCTGGCAATCTAACAAAGATAACTATATCGTTCGACTATCTACTCCTACTAGCAACATGGTCTTTCAGATATTCTCAGTTTATACAATAGAAGCAGAAAGTTATTATATTCGTACAACCTTTACCACTCCAGAAGAAAAAGAAAAATGGTTACAGACTATGAAAGAACGCAACGTAGCGCCTATTGATACAGAGGTTAATGTTAATGATAAAATCATTACCCTATCTACCTGTCAAAATAATAGTGGTGGTCGCATTGTGGTCCAAGCAAAACTAATTAAACAAGAAGCAAGATAAAAAGAATAGTTTAAAACTACTCTTTTTTATTTAGTTTGATAATATTCATCAAATGTTAATCTTCTATCTTTAATTGTACCATCTGGTAAAATCTCAATAATACGATTAGCAACAGTTTGATTTAGTTCATGGTCACGACTGGTCATAATAAGTTCTCCTTGAAAGTTTTCTAATCCTTTATTTAGAGACGTTATACTTTCCAAGTCCAAATGGTTGGTCGGCTCATCTAACAGTAAGAAATTAGGCGCTTCCAACATACATTTACTTAACATACACCGAGCTTTCTCTCCACCAGATAACACACTTACTTTTTTAAAGACATCTTCTCCAGAAAAAAGCATTCTTCCTAGGAAGCCACGCAATAATGTTTCATCATCAATCTTATAATATTGGCCAATCCATTCCATGATTGTCTGATCTTTTTCAAAATAAGTACTATTATCTTGTGGCAAGTAACTAGGTACAATGGTCTTACCAAATAACACTTGCCCTTTATCAAATTTTTCCACACCAGCTAATACATTTAGTAACGTCGTCTTAGCCAAATCACTATCTGAGACCAAAGCAATTTTATCACCTTTCAACACCGTAAATGATATTTTATTCAAAACTCTTTTGCCATCAACTTCTTTTACTAAATTTTCCACTTGTAAGATCTCTTTACCAGCTGGCTTTTCTATTTTGAAATCAATAAATGGATATTTACGCGAAGAAGGAACAATTTCATCTAATACAATCTTATCTAGCATCTTTTTTCTAGAAGTCGCTTGTTTACTTTTGGAAGCATTCGCAGAAAATCGAGCAATAAAATCTTGGAGTTCCTTTATTTTTTCTTCCTTTTTCTTATTAGCTTCTTTCATTTGTTTTAAAGCCAATTGACTAGATTGATACCAGAAATCATAATTACCAATATAAATTTTGATTTTACCATAGTCAATATCTACAATATGAGTACATACTTTATTTAAAAAATAACGATCGTGGGAAACAACAATAACCGTATTCGTAAAATTAATTAAAAACTCTTCTAACCAACTAATAGCTTCTAAATCTAGACTGTTTGTCGGTTCATCTAATAACAAGATATCAGGATTACCAAATAAACTAGAAGCAAGAAGCACTTTTACACGCATTTTCATAGGGATTTCTTTCATCAATTTTTGATGATACTCTTCGCCAATTCCAAGATTAGAAAGTAACATGGCAGCATCACTTTCGGCATTCCAGCCATCTAAATCCATAAACTCAGCTTCTAAATCAGCTAAACGGTAACCATCAGCTTCGCTAAATGTTTCATGGCTATATAATTCTTCTTTTTCCTTCATAATAGAATATAGTTTTTCATTTCCCATAATAACAACATCTAGTACCTTTTGCTCATCATAAGCATAATGATCTTGTTTTAAAATAGAAACACGTTCCCCTTTACTGATGATAATCTCGCCACTCGTTGTTTCTAATTCACCGGTTAGTAACTTTAAAAACGTACTCTTACCCGCTCCATTGGCACCAATCAATCCATAACAATTCCCAGAAGTAAATTTTAAATTAACATTTTCAAATAAAGTTTGTTTACCAAACCGTAATGTTACGTTATTAACTTGAATCATGTTATCACTTTCCTTTACAAACTATTGATAGTTTACACTAAACCCAGCAAAAAAACAACCACCTTCTAACTGGCTTCGATTTATCTCATTGTAAAATGAAAGGATTATTTTTGGTACCTTCTCCTCCCATGATGACAATATTTGCCTTTAAATTTAGAGCAGGTTTAATACCATAATTATAACTTGGTGGCGTATAATATGTAGTACCATCATTGCTAACTACATATACAATGGAAGAATCACGTGGATTTATTGTCCAATAAGCCACATTGGAATTCAAAGTGGCAAAATGTCCCGATAGCAACTCCCCCAAACGCAGTAATCCAACTGGAACAGTAGCTGTATTAGCAGTCAGATCCTTTCCTGTTGTGCTACTATACTTAGCCAATCGATAACTTTCTTCGGGGCCTACCGTTCCTAAATACCAAGTGGTATTTGCTTCTATCATATTTCTATCATTAGCTCCTACATAACTAGCTAAATAGTCTCCATTTAAAAATGTTCCAATTGTATTATTACTGGAATAATTAACATTGTTTCCAAAAGCACTCGTAATAAAACTTCCACCACTTTTTAGAGGTTCAGCACTGGTTATTTTGGTTAAGCCACTTGTTTCATGACTTACTATCCGGTATAGATTATTTTCTCCTGTTCCAAAGCGAATATATTCTCCACTATATCTCGTACTAAGTAATGTACCTGATACATTATTATCCCTGTCTCCTACTAAACGATAAGGAGTGCTTTCTGTTCCTTCTCCGCTCATAATTCTTATATTTGCTTGTAAATTAATAGATGGCCTAATTCCATATAAAACGGAAGCATTACTCAATTCACCTTTTCCAGTACCGTCGATTTTGTAAATATAGATAGTATTATATGGGCTTAACGTCCACCAATCAAGCTCATGATTTAAATAACCATGGCTATAATCTGTTCCACTATAACTCATCGTATATTCATAAATATTTAATAATCCTACCGCAGCTTCTACCATCGTTGTCTTAGGTGGTTTTGATGTATCTTCTGTCATCGTCGCATTCCAAGTACTATCCATCTTGATAAATTTCTCAGGCTCTCTTAAGTTTCCTAAAAAGCCATCAACAGAAGTATCATTTAACCAGGC
>CALVUW010000038.1 GCA_944363695.1 uncultured Bacilli bacterium
ATAAAGGAATTGTGCAATTACTTTTGTAAATTTTAAAAATTCCTATTTTTGTTATGTGTTTTACAATATATTTTTCTGAAAATTGTCATAATTTAATCGAATTTTCTTGCTTTTTCTTGTGCTCAGTTGTGCATTTTCTATTGTAATTTAAGCATTTCTGATTATTTTTTAATAATTGTGCACTTTACTTAGAATTTAACAGGTATTTTTTAACCGGTAGTTGTAATTTAAGCAATAAACATCAATAAAAATTAGAAGAATTATATTGTTTAGTATATACACCGATTTTAGATTGGTATTTCAACAAATCTATAGAATTACCGGAGCTCAAAATTTATGCGTTTATCCCGCTCAAATGAATTCTCCTATTGTCTAAATCTTTGATTTATGGTAAGATGAAAACATCAGTGATTATGGCCTGTTGGTGAAGTGGTTTAACACGCGCGCCTCTCAAGCTCGTATTCACGGGTTCAAACCCCGTACAGGCTACCATTTTAGATATTAAAGCAACCATTTTTGGTTGTTTTTATTATATTTAAGAGGTGCCAACAGCTAGAAATAATTAAAAAATTTGTAAAACGGTTACCACGAAATATACGAATTTCTATTTTTGACTACAACGAAAAAATCAAATCTAGCGCTTAGCACCAAATTTGATTTTTTTACTGTCCAAAAGGAAATTATGGGACCTCTCTAAGACCAAGTGAGAGATTAGTCTCGTTGATCTTTTACAATAATGATTTTTACATTATGTAACAAATCATTTAAGACATATCCCACAAGAATCAATGTAAGGTATAACCTAATACATTCCTCCTTCCTTTTAGACAAAAATATTATATACGATAGTATACTAAAAAAGCAAGCAATAAAATTCCATTATCCTAACAAAAAACCAAGGCTCAGTTTATTTTAAAGCCTTGGTTTAATTATTTATTCTATATTAAATAGAAAGATCTGCAGTTTCCATTAATGTTGCCAAGAGTTGCATCATCCATTCGCCTAACTGTGTTTGCTGCTCTTCTGTTAAATCATCTTCCTTTATGGCGTTAGTCACATTTTCGTTGATGTCTACCATTTCTATTTGTTCGTAAGTTGCCTTAGCTCCTACATCTAATAAAGTAGCACCACTACCAGTTATTTTCAATTGTAGATTAACCGTACCAGTTGTATCGGTTGTCTCTTCCGTCGTGATATCAAATAACAAAGATGCATCTTCATCCATAAATTCTAAGGTTATTTGTTGATGATCATCTCTTTCGATAAAACTTAGACTTCCCATTTTAACATCCGTTGCATCAAACATTGATAAAACGGTATTATCTTCTTGTTCGTCAATGGTTATGTAGCCAACTACTTCATCATCTACTAATAAATCGATTCTATTGTCATTCAATCCTTCTTGATAACGAATCATACCGGTACTACCATCTTGATTTTCTATTAATAGACCATATCCTCGTACAGAATAGGTAAAAGGTCTGGTATAGACAATCAACTGAATACTGCTTCCCTCTTCCATAATCTGATTATCGCTAATAGTGGCCTGATTAAAATCCGGATAATATTTTTCTAAAATAGCACGAGCCTTTTCATCAGCTTTTAAGTCTTCTAAAATATTGGTAGCCATTTCTTCTGCCACTTGATTATTAATAATGAGAGCAATTTGGTTGTCTCCATTTCTCCTAAAATACGAGCTTTTTAAATTCCTTTTAATAGAACGTATGACTGTATTATAAATATAAGTAATTTCTCTACTTGAACTATTAGTTTCTATATCAGAAAAATACTGATTTTCTCCTATGTTGATATATGTATCCAAATAGTTCTTAAGGAAATAATATGCAGTTTGATCTTGAATTAAATACTTGAAATTAAACAATTCTTGACCATCTAGTTGACTTACGATCGTTGTTAATTGTTCCTTACTTTTCTTATCGCAAATTGTGGTGATTTCAGTATCCATTTGATTAATATTGTTAACCAAGTTTAAATATAATTGATAATTAGGATCTAAGGATGCAAAATATTCTAAATAGTCACTTTGCACTGTTAAATCCACATTGGTTTTTAATGCGTAATTATCCAAGAATTCCGTCGTATCATCAGGCAATATTTCTTCAACACTATCAGAAAACTTATCTAAAGCGGCAGCAAAAATTCGTTTTGGATCGCGCATAATATAACGAAATATATTAGCAGCAATCGCAGTAAGTATAACTAACACAATTACAATGATAATAACTCTTTTTTTCTTGTTTCCCTTCTTGTCCACAGGCGTTATCTTTTCTTCAGCCATTTTTTTCACTCCTTTGTTTTAAGTATAGCAAAAAAACGCGAAACTTTGACAAAAAGAATACTGATTTACAAAGATATTTGTCAATTAAGATGCTAAAGTTCCAAATGGATCCCAAGGTGGTAAAACAATCGGTTCCTGATTTAGGATTTGCTGCTGTTCGACAGTTAAATATTTCTTCTTAACTACCGCTTGATAAACAAAATTATCAAACCATTCATCGGAAGCAACATAATAACCATCCTTTCCTTTGTCTTTACCCCAACTATTTTCAATTTTCCATTTATGAATCTTTTCTTGCTCTAAATTAACTCCTACTAGTACCATAGCATGATTCATAGTACTCTCAAACGTATTGAGGCGTTCTGCTTTATCCATTTCTAAATCCACTTGAAACGTTGTCTCATAATCTAATAACAGTGGATCCCATATGCCATCTGCCCGACTGAAACCTTGATTGCAATCACTACCAAACCAAACCGGTTCTAAAGCTCTTAACTGCTGCACGATAATTTTTTTAAATTCAGTTAGTGGTAAATTTAAATACCTTACACCTGGTGCCTCAATAACATTGCCTAACCATTTAACGTTAAAAAGATGATGATATGGTTTATCAACTGTTGGTGCATGAATGATACTAATGTACTCATCCAAGTCAATATCACTATATTGTTCATAAAAATCAAGTGGTGTAATATCTTCTATGCAATGATATTTGTTGTTTTTATCAGTATATTCGAAAGAAAATTTAGTTGGAGGCATGCCATAGCAATCCACTAATATTTTATAAATATCTTCTAAAGCTTTCTTTTTCAAAGCAGATAAATTAGCTTTTTTCTCTTGAACAAAGGCTGCAAATTGTCGAATTTTGGTATTAATAATACGATTTAACTGATTCGTATGGGAACTTTGATAAGTCTCCGGCATCACTTCCTTAGGCACTAGACCATATTTTTTAACTAAATGAACAAACATATCCCATTGTCCCCCATCTTCTACACCGGTTGTTAATTTAAGATATCTAGTTCGCTCATCTTCAGGACTATCTGATAGTTGTAATAATGTTTCCATCAGAAAATTAGCTTTTTCCAATTTGTCATAAAAAGCTAAATAACTTTGAGATAATTCAAAATTTTCTAAATTATAAAGCTTAGCTATTTTTTGGCGAATAATATTGCAGCCAGCAAAAATCCAGCAGCGACCAGACTTCATTTGATTGGTAACTGGCAGTGTATCTAAACTAATAGTAAAATGTGGCGCTAAATCTTTATAACGATTACCATTGATAGCAACTGTATCAATTTCATTTTTCACTAAAGCTTTTTGCACTAAATTATTTTCTTTAATTAACTGATAATGCTCTTGCCAACTAAGCAAATCTGTGGTATTAATTTTTTCCATTTTATCGACTCCTTTTTATTATTAATATAACCGATAAAACGAAAAGTATTACGATTCAAAAATATAAGAAATATTAAAAAGAAAAGCACTTTCAACCTCCTAGTGCTTCCCTACTATTTCCTGATAAAATTGTAATCGTTTGGCAAATTCATCGATTCCAATAATCTGTAATAATTCATATAAATTCGGGGTTTTAGTTCGACCTGTTAATATGTGCCGAATGGCTTCACAAATATCGCCGATATGACCTTTATATAGTTGAGCGTCTTCTTTATACATTTTAACTGTTGGTGCATATCCGTTTGTCTCTGCTAATGTTTGAATTTTTTGATACCACTCATCTTGTGTATCATTTACATCATAGCAATTGATATATTGTTTTAAAATATCCATATCAATTTCCTCTCCAACGATTTGTTGGTAGCTATCTTCTTGATAGAATAATTCATTAAACAAATACGTACTTTCACTTTTAATATCTTTATAAGTAGCAATATCTTTACGAGGACGTTTACTGTTACGCTCAATATTAAGAAAAGCTATTAATTTTTCTTTATACTGGTTCATTAATGCAGCAAAAGGTGCATCGTATTTTTCATAATATGGTAAAGCTTTTTCGTAGACTTCTGCTGCTGTTAATCTAGAAAAGTAAGTACGGCAAATATTATCTAGTTTTTCCATATCAAATAAGGTTCCACCAGTTGGCATTTTCTTATAAGTAAAGGTAAAGTCTTCAATTGTTTTATCCGGATTTTGTAAGTACCATTCTTCAAAATTACTATTAGCAAGCGTTGCTAAATAAAGTCGTACTGCTTCACTTGGAATTCCTGCTTCGGCATAGTAGCTAACAGCAAATTCAGGATCTTTTCGTTTACTTAATTTTCTAATCTTGCCATCTTCTTTTTTAGTCAATGGCGCAATGTGTAGATATTTACAAGGTTTAAATCCTAATAATTGATTCATTTGTAAATGTTTTGGAAAGCTTGGAACCCATTCATCACCACGAACAACATGGGTTGTATGCATTAAATGATCATCAATCACATGAGCAAAATGATAAGTTGGCACTCCATTTTGTTTTAATAATACTTCATCAATTACATTCTCTGGTAAAGTAATGTCACCTTTGATAAGATCATGCAACACGATTTCTTGATGAGCATCTCCTGGAGATTTCATTCGAATAACATATGGATCATGGCGATCAAGATGTTCTTTGATTTCTTCTAATGATAAATTACGATCTACCGCATAATGACCATAAATACCAATCATCTCTTTACGTAATTCTTGTCCTTGACGAATTTCACTAATTTCTTCTTCACTCATAAAGCAAGGATAAGCTTTTCCTTCACTGATTAATTTTTTAGCATAAGCTTGATAGATTTCTACACGTTGGCTTTGTTGATACGGTCCATAAGCGCCGCCTTTTTGGTAGCCTTCATCATATGTTATATCAAAAGCATCTAATGCATTCAAAATTGCTTCAATAGCACCTTCTACCTCACGTTTATCATCTGTATCTTCAATGCGTAAATAAAAGATGCCATCTGATTGTCTTGCTAATTGACTACCAATAAAAGCACCATATAAATTTCCCACATGCATAAATCCCGTAGGAGATGGCGCAAACCGGGTCACAATAGCGCCTTCTTTTACATTACGCTCTGGATATTTAGCTTCTATCTCCTCTACCGTCGTTGTTATATTTGGAAATAGTAAATCTGCAATTTCTTTATTCATTTTATCACCTATCTATCTTTTTTTCCTGCTATAGTGTTTACAAAAAAATAAACACGTCATTGCCTATATTTTACAACATTTAGTTTCACAAAACAAGTGACGCTTTAGAAAAAAGCAAAAAAAGCAAAAATAAAACCCTTAGAATAAGGGCTTATTACTTATTGGTTGCCCCAGCTAGATATTAACTCATTAAATATATTAAACCATTTTATGTTATAACAATAGATATTACAACATAAAATAATAAAATACTATAAAATAAAATATAATCATTTATGATTATAATACGTAAATAGTACGTAAAAATTTATGCTTTTGTCAATTTTCTATATGATGAGTTTTTAGAAGCAATCTGCCAAGCTTCATCTAGCTCACTTGTCGCATATTTAACCATACCTTCTGGAGTCAATCTTGATAACACGTTATACATTTGTACTGCTTGACCAGATTTTGTTCCTATTTCTCGCATTTTTTTAGCAACTTCTACCATCATGTCATAATCTTGATTGTCTTGTGCCCGTTTTAATAAGATCCAACCTTCTGCTACATCTGTTGAATCAAAAGAATTACGTAAATTAGAAAACATCTTGTCATCTGTACCCTTAGCAAACCATCTAGTAAGTTCAGCTTGGCCACCCTCATTCAAACGGTTTAATGCTTTTTCCATGCTGTCCTTGTTACTAACTTTGTCATAATATTTTATATAATCTTCTGTAGATAGATTATCTCTGTTTTCTTTGGTTAAAAATTCGCTTCTTTCAGTTATGTTCTTATAAAATTTTGAATTTCCATCACCTTTAATATTGTCATTTGTACTTTGGCTAGCAGGATTGTTTTTTTGTTTTATAGTTAATACATCATCTTGTTTATTTTCATTCAATTCAGTTTTAGATGTATTGTTTCTGCTATTGTGCATAATTATTGTATTTTCTTTTAAATTCTGCAGTCTTTTACCTGCCCCTTCACTTTTGAAATTCTTTTTTACAAATTCTTGCCATGCTCCATTCTCTTCGGAATATCTTATATAATCGTTAGTTATATAAGAAGAAATATCAAGTTCTTTTTTACCGTTTAAATCTATTCGAACATCAGCATTATCATTAAAAATGTCATCCAAATGTAATTTTTCTACAGGTATCTTGAATTTTAATTTAACTGTCCCTCTGCCCTCGCTTTGTTGAGCTTCTCTTGAAGTAGAAAAAAACACAGCTTGTTCTTTTGAAAGCATTTTTCCTGTTCGCTGTATTTTTTTCGCATTTTCTTCACTTGTCTGATGGTAAACTGTAACATAACCATTTTCATCAATTTTAGCTCCGACGCTCTCTAATTCATTTATCAAATCTTGTGCATCTAGTAAATTATTTCCACTTACTCTTTCCTCCAGCGACAGTAATTTGTTCTCACTTTGTTTTTTTACTTTAGCATACTGTCCTTCATCTCCGCTTATCCATGCAACACTGTTGTTTTTGTCAAAAGAAAAAGAACTATTATCTAGTTCTTGTGCATTATTTTTTTCTTGTTGCATAGAATATCTAGTATCAGATTTGACATTTTGGTTAGAATCTGATATATTCTTTACAGAAAAAGCGGACTGCGAAGTAATATTCGTACTCTGCTTTTTTTGTTCGTAAATTTTTGTTAGCGAATTGTTTTTTATATTATATTTAATATATTGATTTAAATCTGGGTCTACTCTATTATAACCATAAACACTTTTTATTCGATTGATATCTATTGAAAGTCTATTTACAGTAGTGTCTGTTTCTATTTCTATAGGAACAATGATATTATTATTGTTTTTATCCTTAACTATTGTTAGGATAAGATAATCTTTATTATTTTTATTTTTAAAAACAACTTTAGGGTTATCCAAACTATCAATTGCCTCTATATATGTTTCTTTGCCCAAGCCATGATAATGGTCTTTTGAACTAACAGAAAGGCCTATTTTTTTAGCTTCTTCTTCCGTTAAAATGTTTTTTCTTATATGGGAAGGATTTTCATACATTGGTAGATTTCTAATTCCGTTTTCAACTAAAACATCTGGAGTATAATCTCTTAATTTTACAGGATTTCTTTCGTTAATATCTGCTAAAACCTTATCTATACTTTTGCTCAAATTTTCACTTATATGAAATTTAGTATTGCTATCTAAAGTTTTGTTGTTATTTTCCGTTGAAATACTTCTATATGCTTTTTCAAATTTGTTTTTAACATCTGCCCAATAAAGTTTTTCTGATTTTTTTTGTTTCCTTTAAAGTCCAATCTCTTTTTTCACACATTTTTAGACTAATTGTTCCTGGTTGACTATCTAAAGCTAGGACAATATCCTTCTGCTCTATACCTAGTCTTCCCATTTCTGCTTTTAAATTAGGATACATAATTCCTCCTTTCTTATGTCCGGTGTGCCGGATTACATTTTAATGATAACCGATATATCGGTAACCGTCAATAGTTTTTCGCTAAAAAAATCCGACTTATCGTAAAAAATAATTGCTTTTTCCATTTTTTTAATATATAGTTAAAGTGAAATGAGGTGAAATATGAAATTTCCAGAAAAAATTGATTTTCTTATAAAGGAAAAAGGAGTAAACAGTTTAAGACAAGTAGCAGAAGAAATTGGAATTCCTTATTCAACTTTATGGGATTATTATTCAAATAACGAAAGATTAGAAAAAGCTGGTATTAGTAAAATTAAAAAAATAGCCAATTATTTTGGTTGTACAACTGACTATTTAGCGTATGATGAAGTTCAAGATCCACAAGGAAGTTTAAATAATAGCAATGACCAACATTCCAATACGGACAATTTTGACGAATTAGAATTACTCTTTGATAAAAATAAAGATATATTAGGAGATGAATGAATATGCAAATAATTATATGGTTTATAAGCTTATTAATTTTTGCTTGGTGCTACTCTACATTTTTCAATTGCCTAATTAATATTAAAACTGCCCCAGTAGCCAAAATAAGCATCTTAGTGTATATGGTTATTATTGTTGCTCTATATTTAATTTCTTTCTTTTTTTTAGAAAATTATTTCACTGATATTTTAATTTGTAGCATAATTGCTGGTGCTTTAGGATTAATCACAGCAGTAAAAACGAGATAGGATTAAAGGAAATATTATTATGATCAAAAGAATTGAGGATATATTAAAGATAGTTTTCTTACTATTGATTTCAATATTAGTAATAGTAATAATTATTCAAAAAATAGAGCCTGAAAAAGATGATAATATAAGCAAATATATGTCATGGTGTAAAGATAGTTATTCAGGTAATAGTTATCCACGGCGTAGTTGGATTAAAGAATGTGTAGAAAATTATCAGAAAGCAGAAAAAGATTTAAAAAAATAAGTACGCTAGTATAGGTACTTTAATATAAATAATTTTTTATAAAGGAGTTAAAGATGTTAAAAAGAAAAGAAATTTTAAAAAATAAGAGTGTATTTATAGCAACAATTATTATTTTAATCATAATTATAATCTGTGCAGCAATAATCGTGCATCAAAAAACTAGATATGATGCTTTAAACGAAGACTATCACGGATTACAATCTTTTTATTCCAGTCTGAATGAAAAGTATAGAACAGTTTCTCAGAAAGAAGTTCAAAATGAACTTCAAGAAAAAATCAATGATTTAAATGCGCAAAAAGAAACTCTACAAAATGAAGTAAATAACCTAACCGAGAAAAAAAATCAACTCAATTCAGAAATAGTTAGTATTAAAGGGCAGCCGTTAACTTTTCCGGCAGGATACTTTACAGCAGGAATAGATTTTGAAGCTGGTAGATACAAAATATATGATGGAAATAGTAACTTTATAGTTTATAGTGCCCGTGGAGATTTGAAAGTCAACACTATTTTGGGTAATGATCCTAGATACAGTGTTTCTGAATATATCTATAATTTCAATTCTGGCGATAAAATACAAGCCGGATCTAGTTTTAAATTAATCTTAGTTTCATAATCAAAAAGTACGCTAGTACAGGTACTTAATGAATTTTAAATTTATATGAAGTGGATGTGGGTGTATGAATTTATTTAATTTATTAAGTGGAGAAATTACTCAAGATGAGTTACTCAACTACTACAATGCAAGCGTTACTTATGTAGCTCTTCCGCAATGCATTAATGGGTTTGTTTATGCCTATAAAGGAATCAACAACATCTATATAAATACGAACTTATCTTATTATAAGCGCAAAAAAACATTATTGCATGAATTGGCTCATATAGAATTAAATCAACTCAATCAGTATGATAATCTGATAGCACTTAAAAGAGAAAAATACGAAGATGAAGCAGACGAATACATTAAATTAATTTTAGACTATATAAAAGAGACTAAATTGTAAAAAAAAGACCTCGTGCTGGAACACGAGATCGCTGTGAAAAACCCTTAAAAGTCGACCAAGACCTAGAAAACAAAAT
>CALVUW010000039.1 GCA_944363695.1 uncultured Bacilli bacterium
TTTATTATGAACAATTGATTGAAAAATGAAAAATAATATAGTATACTTGAGCTATAATAGAGGAATTGTGATAGCATGAAAAAGAAAATTGAGTCATTTAAAAAGCATAAAATATTAATAGCAAATATAGTACTATTGATAGCGATTGGAGTCGTGACGAGTCTTTTGTTTTTGAGTCGTTCAACCATGGCAGTTCCTGATATTCCTACAACGATTCGAGTCGAAAATATTCATCGGGTGCATGATCCATTTCAGCCTAATTATACGGAAACATCAGCCATGCAAGGCATTGCTGGAACAGAGACAGTTGTTTATTGTTATAATATTTCTAAACAGACAATGCAGCATGCAGATATGATGACATTAGCTAGTACTGTTACAGATCCAGGATTGGTTTATATTATCGAAAATGGCTATCCTAATAAGAATCCGATGCCATCAGGTGATAAATATGATAATTACTTTGTAACGCAATGGACTATGTGGGCTTATAAGAGTTTATATTATGGAGAACCATTGGATCATGGTAATAGCTCAGTAGAACAATTGCGTACGGCTTATGGAGCTTATAGTAGTGCTCTAGGAACATTATTAGATGGTGCCATAGCGGCACGTGATAAGGGTGTTAATACGAATCCAACTCTTTCTTTTAGTGGTTCTTTTACGATGAGCCCTACGACGATTAATGGACAATTATATTATATGTCATCACCCATAACTGTTAATGCTTCTACATCAACCGCTTATCGTTTGACAGTAACAGCTCCAAGAGGTTATTATTTAGTCAATAATAACAACCAACAGATTAGTGCTTCTAGTCTTAGGTCAGGGCAAGTCTTTAAAGTTGTGGTACCTGCTAGTTCTCTAACTAGTGGTAATACAACGATTACTTTAAAAGCAAATGCTACGTTCAGTTGGAATCAATTACGATTATATACGCCATTGCCCCCAGATGCATCAGTACAAGATGGGCTATTAGCAGTTCTATATCCAGCGCAGGTTGAACGGGGGGACACGATTTCAACTACGATTGCGGCTCGTGCTAAGATTCGGGTGGTCAAAACGGCAGTTTTAGAAAATGGACAGATCGAGTATGTTAAAGGAGCAAAACTTAGAATTTCATCTAGTGATGATGTTAATTTTCAGCCTCAGGAATGGACTACTGATGGTACTCCTAAGGAGTTTTCTAATTTGATTCCTGGTAGAACATATACGGTAACAGAGGTCTCACCAGCCAGTGGCTATATTCATAATACAGGTTCCAAATCTTATACTGTTACAACGAATGATAGTTTTACAAGTGGAGACAATATAACAACGATTGATTTTCGTAACAGTTATACCAAAATTTGTATTCAAAAGACAGGAAAAGATACTAATCAAGCGATTAGTGGGGCTAGGCTGCGGTTAATTAATAAATCAACTGGTGCAATCGTGCATGAGTGGACCTCTACCAATCAAGCGACTTGTTTTACTAAAGTACCAGTAGGAACTTATCGACTTGTAGAAGTATCTGCTCCAACGGATCAAGGATATGTATTATCTCCAGAAAAAGAAATTACAGTGCAAAGTACGGCTTCTACTCAAAATTACACTTTTGCAAATGATTATACAAATGTCTGCTTTGCTAAAGTAGATAAAGATACTAATCAATTGATTAGTGGTGCTAGATTACAATTAGTCAATAAAGATACTAAAGAAGTAGTGAAAGAGTGGACAAGCTCTAATCAAGAAACTTGTTTTACGCGCTTACCAGTTGATGATTATCAATTGGTGGAATTAAGAATTCCAGCAGGGCAAGGATATGTTAGTGCTCCAACTCAAGATATTAGTATTACGGCTACTTCTCAAACACAACATTTTTCCATGAAAGATGATTATACTAAGATCTGTATTCAAAAAATTGATCGTGACTCTGGCGAAACAGTAGCAGGAGCTACGTTACAATTAATTGACAAATCAACCGGGAAAATCGTTCATGAATGGATATCCGAAAAGGAGGCGACGTGCTTTACCAAAGTGCCAGTAGGAGCTTACCGCTTAGTAGAAATTGCTGCACCAACGGAAGATGGGTATGTGTTATCGCCGGAAAAAGAGATTAGTATTAAAGATACGCCAGAAGTACAAAATTATGCTTTAGAAAACGATTATACAAAGGCTTGTTTTGCTAAAGTGGATATAGATGATCCAACTAAATTGGTAACTGGTGCGACGTTACAATTAGTAAACAAAGCTACAGGAGAGGTTGTTCATGAATGGACATCTGGTGATCAGCCAACCTGTTTTACGCATTTGGCAGTAACGGACTATCAATTAGTAGAAGTAAAAATTCCAGAGGGGCAAGGATATGTTACAGCACCCTCCCAAGATATTACAATTGAAGCAACCAAAGATACCCAAAACTTTACGATGGTAGATGATTATACTAAAGTATGTTTTGCTAAAGTCGATAAAGATGATGGAATAACACCGGTGGTAGGAGCAACGTTGCAGTTGATTGATACAACTAGTGGAGATGTCATCCATGAATGGGTCTCTGAAAAAGAGCCAACTTGTTTTACGCGAGTTCCTGTTGGCCATTACGAATTGAAAGAAATAGAGGCCCCAACCGATCAAGGTTACGTGATTTCACCTAGTGAAGAGATAATCATTCAAGATACACCAGATCAACAACACTTTAGTATGGATGATGATTATACGAAGATCTGTTTTCGCAAAGTAGATCGGGATGATCCAACAAAATTAGTCAGTGGAGCTACTCTGCGTTTAATTAATAAGCAAACGAAAGAAGTTTGGAATGAATGGGTGAGTATACCGGGTGCGACCTGTTTCACTAAAGTACCAGTTGGAGATTATGAATTAGTAGAAGTTGCTGCCCCGACGGATCAGGGATATGTCATGAGCCCTAGTAAAGATATCACGGTAGAGGCTACTGCCACTGTTCAAGAGTATACCTTAGAAGATGATTATACGAAAATATGTATACAAAAAGTGGATCCAGATACCAAAGAATTTATTACAGGTGCTAAATTAGTATTAACTGGTCCTCTAGGCTATCGACAAGAGATACTAACAACATCAGCAATTAATGCCTATTGTTATACGCACTTACCGGTTGGTACGTATCGTTTAGAAGAAGTGGAAACACCTCCTGGCTATATTACGAGTCCAACAATTAGTTTTAATGTAGATGATAGTACTTTACAAACTGTGATTATGAATGATTTAAAAACCAAAGTACAAGTTCTGAAATTAGATGCAGAAACAAATCAACCTTTGGCAGGAGCAGAACTAGCGATTATTGATAGTAATGGTTCGGAAGTGGCAACTTGGACTAGTGGTACAGCCGCTTATGAGATTTTAGGCTTGCCTCTTGGAAAATATACATTGATTGAAAAGCAAGCGCCAACTGGTTATGAGAAGTTTGCTGATTATTCATTTGAAGTTAAAAATAAACATGAAACGGTGGTAATAGAAGCTACTGATACGGTAATAGTAGAAGTACCAGATACTGCTCAATCGATGAATATCATTTTGATAACCATTGGTAGCATCTTCATAATCGGTGGTGGTTTGGGCTTGGGAGGTTATCTTCTTCATCATAGTCGAAAAAAAATTTATAAGCAATAAGTGCAGTGAACTTGCAATTTATTGCTTTTTTTTTTATACTAGAAAAAGTTGAAGAGGTGATGGGTATGCATTTACCAGATTTTAAAGTGGCTAGGACCAATACAAAAATAGCGTATGAGACGAAACAATTTCATTTGGATGAGAGATATCGTAATCAATATAAAGGAAAAACCTGTTATTTAAGAACGTATGGTTGTCAAATGAATGAGCATGATAGTGAAAACATCAAGGGAATTTTAGAAGAAATGGGATTTTCAATGATAGATGATTATGAACAGGCTGATTTAATTATCTTAAATACCTGTTCGATTCGGGAAAATGCACATAATAAGGCTTTTGGCTTTTTAGGACGAGTAAAACATTTAAAAGAAATAAAACCAGAAATTATGGTTGGTCTTTGTGGGTGTATGGCTCAAGAAGAAGTGGTAGCTAAGAAAATATTAGAAGACTATCCATGGTTAAATTTTGTGATTGGTACTCATAATTTTTATGAGTTGCCGTATGTATTAGATCAATCATTGCAAGAACATAAGTTACAAATAGAAGTTTATTCTAGAGAAAAAGATTTAGTAGAAGGGATGCCTATTGAGCGGGATAACCCGTATAAAGCTTACATCAATATTATCTATGGTTGTGATAAGTTTTGTACCTATTGCATTGTTCCTTATACGAGAGGTCGACAAAGAAGTCGGGCGAAGGAAGATATTATTGCTGAAGTAAAATCGTTAGTAGAAGCAGGTTATCAAGAAGTGACTTTATTAGGCCAAAATGTGAATGCTTATGGTAAAGACTTATATACAGATTATTCGTTAGCAGAGTTGTTAGCAGATGTAGCGAAAACCAATATTCCTAGGATTCGCTTTATGACGAGTCATCCATGGGATTTTACTGATGAAATGATTGAAGTCATTGCAAGTTATCCGAATATTATGCCAAGTATACATTTACCTGTTCAATCGGGAAGTAGTCGTGTTTTAAAACGAATGGGACGCCGTTATAGCCGTGAAGAGTATCTAACACTATTTCATAAAATGAAAGAAAAGATTGCTCGTTGTACAATCTCAACAGATATTATTGTTGGATTTCCTGGCGAGAGTGAAGAAGATTTTCAAGAAACATTATCACTTGTCAAAACGTGTAAATTTGATAATGCTTTTACCTTTATTTATTCACCACGTGTAGGAACACCTGCAGCGAAATTAACGGATAATTTGACGAAAGAAGAAAAAGAAAAACGATTGCATATATTAAATCAATTAGTCAATCAATACTTTTTAGAAAATAATCAAAAGCTAGTTAATACTGTCTTACCCGTTTTAATTGAAGGCAAATTTCCTAAAAAAGAAGATAGTTACTTTGGCTATACTGATACCAATAAATTAGTAAATGTTAGTGGAAATGTAAAAGAAGGTAGTATTGTACCCGTTTTAATTACGGATGCTAAGACATGGAGTTTAGATGGAAAAGTATATAACGGATGATATCTTAGAAGCAACAGATGATTTGATTGATAGTATTTTGCAAAGCGAACTATATCAACAGCATATAAAAATTCGTCAAAAACTATATCAAAATAAAAAAGTGATGGCAGAAATTGAAGCCATTAAACAACTAGAGCAGCAATATGTAAAAGGAAATTTTCAGAATGAAGAAATACTTCAGTTAATAGAGAAAAAAAAGCATAATTTAGAAATGATCCCCCTATATAAAGAATATGAGCAGTCTTTAGATGAAATTAACCGTATATTAGTCATGATCAAAGATGATTTAAATCAATATTTTACGGATTTATGTAATAAGATGGATTAACCCATCTTTTTTTGGTACAAAAATATCCTTTTTAGCATAGATTAGAGTGAGGAGGGATAAGTTTGGCAAGCTTTAGAGAAATTGTCACCAAGGCGGTGATCGGTAAAGGAAAAAAACAATTTACCGATAATTTATCATTAAAAGCGACGAACCATCCAACAACGGTTTTAGGATGCTGGGTGATCAACCATCAATTTAGTGGAAGCAAGGTGGGATCACGTGTAACGATTAATGGCTCTTATGATATGAATGTTTGGTATTCTTATGATAATGATACCAAAACAGAAGTGTTAAAAGAGACGAATCATTATCAAGAGTTTGTAACGGTACAAGATAGTGATACTTCCATTGATAATGAACAAATCATTGTACGTAGTTTAAGTGGCCCTAATTGTATTAAAGCTGAAATTGTTGGTGATAGCATCCATTGTACTGTTGAAAAAGTATTAGGTATCGAGCTTGTTGGTGATACCAAAGTAAGAATTAGTGTTGATGATGAAACCAGTGAAGTATGGGATGATATCTATGATAGTGATGAAATGATTGAAGAAGAAATAGACCAAAGTGTTAGTGAAGACTATTTAGAAGATACAACACCAACAGAAGAATGATGTTAACAGAAAATGGTTGACATAAACAAATTGTTATAGTATAGTAATAGCAGCAATGAAAAAAGGAGGTACGAAGTATGGCTGTAAAGTTAAGACTAATGAGAATGGGTGCTAAGAAAAGACCATTCTATCGTATTGTCGCAGCAGATTCTAGAAGAAAAAGAGATGGTGAATACCTTGAATTAATCGGAACTTATAATCCAATTGGAGCTGAAAAAGAAGTAAAAATTAATGAAGAAATTGCTCTTAAATGGTTACATCAAGGTGCTATTCCATCTGATACAGTTAGAAGTTTATTCAAAGAAGCTGGTATCATGAAGAAATTTGCTGAAGCAAAAGATAAAAAGGAAGTATAACTATGGACACAAGAACATTAACAGAAAAAATTGTTTTAAATTTAGTAACAAATCAAGAAGCTGTAAGTGTAAAAGAGTTTCCAAGTGATGATGAAAATACTACCGTTATTGAAGTACTAGTAGCCGAAGAAGATATGGGTCGTGTAATTGGCAAAAGTGGCAAAACTGCCGCTGCTATTAGAACCTTAGTACAAGCTAGTAGCGCTTTACATGATAATAAATATGTTAAAATTAATTTTGACAAATTTTAGAAGTTACATGTTTGTAATTTCTTTTTTTATTGGAGGATTATTTATGCAGGAAAAGTTACAATATTTAATGAATAGCGTAAAAGACGATGAATTTTTACAAGAATATGGAAATCTGTATCATAGATGGTTGTTATCCACTCAGACTTCTTCTGCTGCTCAGGGCCCCTTACAAAGTATGCCCGCACCTGCAGCGAAAGCGTTAGTAGAACAATTTATTACGACCTATTTTAGAGATAGTCTTGATGATTATGAGAAAAATAAGAAACAGAAGATTAGAATATGGAAAGAAGAAGCCTTAATTCAATTTATCAATGATTTAAAAGCTGGTAACCCAGTTACGATTTCTAATTTTACCTTAACAGATGCTTATGATTTATTTCGCGCAAAAGGTAGTTTATTCTATATGAATGAGAGATGTTGGCAAATGGATATATTAGATCAAAATACATTTGCTACAGCGCGTACTTTGTTTCATGAATGGACGCATAAAATGGATAATGATTATAACTTTTTCGCCACCGAGATAGAAGCGGATATTTTATCAGAGGCCAAAGCATTTTATGGGAGCTTTTTACTAGGTGAATATGCTTATGATAATTTTGGATCTGATGTTAGTTTATCTTACGATCAGATTGGGAATGCTACCATAACTTCTATTCGTCAATATCAGCAGTTTTTTAAAGGAAATCAATTAGAGATTCCTGAAGCATGGAAAGATTATCCTCATATTTTAGGCTATTTAATTGCCGATTGTTGGTATAAAAGTCAAGAGGGAAAAACATTATCAGAAAAATGTGTATCCTTAAATGAGGCGATTGAAAATCCAAGAAGTTTACAAAAAATATATAGAAAAAAAGTACAGTTCTGACACTTAGATGGTGTATAAATTCCCGAATTTCATAAAATACAATTGTCTAAACGGAAAAATTATATTATACTTAAGAAGTAGAAGTATAGGAGGATTGTATGAAAAAACGTGTGATCAGTGCCATTGTAATGGTTGCGATCTTTGTACCATTACTAATACTTGGAAATGAAGCTTTTGCCATTTTCATGACAATTTTATCAGTAGCGGGTTTATATGAATTGATTCATGTTCGTGAAAATACTAAAAAATTTCCTTCTTTAGTAAAAGTATTTGCTTATATATTAGTTGTCTGTTTTTCTGTGATGAATTATCAGAAAAATGTATTTAGTTATACGGTGGATTATCGGGTAATGGCTATCATTATCTTTGCCTTTTTACTGCCAATACTATTTACGAATAAAAAAGAAAGTTATACTATCAATGATGCGCTTTATATGGTAGGATCACTATTATTTATTGCTTTATCATTTAATCTTGTTATTTTAGTACGAAATTATGATCTGAATTATTTAATATATATATTATTAATTACAACGATGACAGATACCTTTGCTTTCATCACTGGTAAATATATTGGTAAGCATAAATTAGTACCTGAAATTAGTCCGAATAAAACGATAGAAGGCCTAATTGGTGGTGTGTTTATGGGAACCTTTATTCCAACCGTTTTTTATTTCACGGTTATGAATTCTCATATTTCATTAGTGTTATTAATCTTTATTACGGCTCTTTTATCAATTGTAGGACAATTAGGTGATTTAGTATTTTCTAGTATTAAACGTACTTATCAGGTAAAGGATTTTTCCAATCTAATCCCAGGTCATGGTGGTATTCTTGATCGTTTTGATAGTTTAGTTTTTACGATGTTAGCATTTATTTTAACAGTAGGCATTATATAAGGAGGCATTATGGTAACATTACTGCTATTTATCTTAATCTTAGGAACGATTATTTTTGTCCATGAAGGTGGGCACTTTCTCTTTGCCAAGTTAACAGGAATTTATGTCCATGAATTTGCACTTGGTATGGGTCCTAAGTTAATTAGTTATCAAGGAAAAGAAACTCTTTATTCTCTTCGACTAATTCCCATCGGTGGTTTTTGTCAGATGGCAGGAGAAGAGGGGGAAGAAGAAAATATTCCTAAAGAAAAGACACTACCGGGTAAAAAGCCTTGGCAGAGATTTTTAGTATTATTCTTTGGGGCTGGTTTTAATTTTTTATCAGCGATGTTAGTGCTATTCTTTAGCGCTCTAATTTGGGGATCTCCTAATCCAGAACCAATCTTATCAACGATAGAGGAAGGAAGTGCGGCGGAAGCAGCGGGCTTAGAAGCCGGAGATCGAATTGTCGAAATTAATGATCATAAGATTTCTACGATGGATGATGTGTCTTTATACTTAGCAATTGATAAACATAAAGAAGCAACGACATTTGTAGTAGAAAAAGAAGATGGTAGTAAAAAGACTTATGAAATTATGCCTGAAAAATTAGTAGAAGATGATACAGTTACTTATCGTTATGGTATTGGTCTTGTAACAGAACAAGAAACAGGCCTTGGTAATGCTTTTCAATATATGTTTGTGAAAACCGGTTCTTTGTTCAAACAGATGTGGGTAACAGTTAGTAACTTATTTACGGGAGGCGTATCCGTTAGTCAATTAAGTGGCCCTGTTGGTATTTATGAAATTGTAGGAATCCAAGCAGAAGGTGGTGTTTCTAGTCTATTATATCTATTCGCTTTTCTTTCCATTAATGTTGGCTTTATTAACTTGTTACCACTACCTGCCTTTGATGGAGGCCATATTCTATTCTTAATTATTGAGAAAATAAAGGGAAGTCCGGTTAAGCCTGAGACGGAAGCAAAATTTCACACCGTGGGGTTATTCTTATTAATGGCGTTAATGGTATATATTACCTTTAATGATATATTACGTTTACTATAGAGGTGGAGTATGAAAGAAAAAAAGAAAATTATTGGCTTGGTTAGTGCTATTGTGGTATTAATTATTGTCATTGTTGGTGTCAGTTATGCCTGGCTTACCATGACAGTACAAGGTAATGAAAAACAAGTATTACGAGTTGGAGGCTTGCGTATTATTTTGAATGAAACCAATTCACTAACGATTAGTGATGCTAGGCCTATTAGTGATAGTGAAGGAATGGCCCAAGATGGTTTTATCTTTTCTGTTGAAAATCAAGGTGCATTAGCAGCAGATTACAATGTTTATCTAGATGATGATACAATAGAAACAAATAAAACAAGATTGGATGATCAGTATGTTAAATATAGTCTAGATGTTAATGATACAACTGGAACTGCTAAAACTTTAAGCAATCGTTTAATCTACA
>CALVUW010000040.1 GCA_944363695.1 uncultured Bacilli bacterium
ATTATCGTAACGAATACATCTAGTAGTAGTCAAACGGTAACAATTGGTATCGCCGGCGGATTAGTGAACAATGAACTGACCTTAGAGGATGGTCAAATTGCCATTAATCAAGAAGCAGTATTTAGTGCTGGTAGTAAGAGTATTACAGGAGGTAGTATTCAATTAGCAAAGACAAGTTCTATTAAAACAGGAGAAACAGTAAGTTTTACGACGACTGCGACAAGTGGCTTTAGTTATTATGGAGCGACAGTACTAGATAGTAGTGGTAAAACGGTGGCGACACTTAGTTCTAGTCAAAAAAGTTTTACAATGCCAAGTAGTGATGTTGTTGTATCGCCAAAATGGAAATATGCTGATAAACTTATTTTCCGAGGAGATGGCTCGACAGTGGCAGATACTAGTTTTGTACAAGGAAAACAAGAAGGAAGTACAGCTTCTATTACATTTAATACAAGTGCACCGTTAAATTTTATTACGCCTACTGCTAATAGTGCTAGAATTGATGCCTGGACAACTAAAATGTATGATTTAACACACTATGCTAGTATATATGGGGCAGTTTACAGCGGTAATGCTACGAGATCTTCTAAATTTGCTGCTGCAGTAGCTAAAAGCAGAAGTGATTGGGTATTCTATGATAAGTTTTTAGAAACTAATAATCAATGGGACTTGCAGCCTCAGGTATGGTTGCATCCAACTTTGGATATTACTGATTTAAGTGGTAGTTACTATATTGGTTTTCAATATTTAAGTTTTAGTCAGGTAGCTACAGCTAGTTTAACAGAAGTAACGTTAATCGGTAGAGTATATCAATAAATAGAGAAATAGTGTCTAATTTCTCTTTTTATTTGCTATCTGCTTTGCTAATGGTTTATACTAACAGTAGGAAGAAGGGACGCTATGAAAAAAATTGTTATTTTGGCCCTGCATCTTGGCTATGGCGGTGTAGAAAAATCTATTGTTACTTTAGCTAATTTATTAGCTGCCAACGCTAATTTTGAAGTGGAAATTGTTTCGATCTATCATTTGTATGAAAATTCAGCTTTTCCAACAGATAGTCATGTTAAAACTACGTATTTGCTTTCTTCTGATCTTTCCCCTAATAAACAAGAGTGGATGTCTAGTTTAAAACATCTTCATCTATTACGCTTTGCCAAAGAATCACTTAAGAGTGTTAGAATTTTACATAAACGAAAAAGTGAAATGGCCGCTTATCTTAAGTCTTGTCGTGCTGATATAATTATTTCGACTAGGGTATTGTTGAATGATTTATTATGTCTTTATGGCAAAAAAGAAATTGTCAAAATTGGTTGGGAACATAATCACTATCATGAAGACCTCAAGTATGCAATGGATGTGGTTCGCTCGGCGAAGAATTTGGATTATTTGGTATTAGTATCTAAAGATTTACAACGGTTTTATGCTAAGAAAATGGAAGGCAATCATTGTCAATGTGTCTATATTCCTAATACCTTAGATCATCTACCAGATCAGCTTAGCCCACTAACCGAAAAAAGACTTGTCAGTGTAGGACGTTTATCACCGGAAAAAGGGTATTTAGATTTATTAAAAGTTTATAGCTTATTAATGAAACAATATCCGGATTGGATGTTAGATATTGTTGGAGATGGTTCTGAAAGAAAAGTATTAGAAACATATATTACTTCTCATCATTTAACAGATAAAGTAACTTTGCATGGTTTTCAAGATAGTGACTATATTGATAAATTAATGCATCATTCCTCTATTTATGTGATGACAAGCTTTACAGAATCTTTTGGAATTGTATTGTTAGAGGCAATGAGTCATGGCCTACCTTGTATTGCCTTTGATTCAGCTGAAGGTGCAAGAGAAATTATTACCTCAGGACGGGATGGTTATTTGATTCGACGTCGTAATTATGATATGATGGTACAAAAAATAGTTGATTTAATTAATGATCCTAAAAAGCGAAAAGAATTAGGTGAAAATGGTCGTCATAAGATTAGTGAAGTATATAGTAAAGAGAGTGTGTTAGATCAATGGTTAAAAATAATCGAAAACAACAAAAAAAACCAAGAGTAATGTTTATTTCTAGTACAGGTGGTCATTTGGGAGAATTATTGCAATTGCAGCCTTTATTTCCTCGTTATAGCTATTCTTTAGTAACAGAAAAAACAAAAACTACTAAATCATTAAAGCAAAAACATAAACATGTAGGCTTTTTAGTATTTGGTTCTAAAGATCATAAACTTAGTTATCCATTTAAGCTATTATATAATTGTTTTAAGAGTTTATTTCTTTATTTTAAATTTCATCCTGATTATGTTGTGACGACTGGCGCTCATACCGCGGGTCCGATGTGTTGTCTAGCTAGAATTTTTGGTTCCAAAGTTATTTATATTGAGACTTTTGCTAATATTGATACCAAAACGATTACTGGTAAATTATTTTATCAGTTTCATATTGCCAATCTCTTTATTGTGCAATGGAAGGATATGTTAAAGTTATATCCAGAAGCTACCTATGGGGGGTGGATTTATTAATGATTTTAGTGACACTCGGCACACAAGATAAAGGTTTTGATCGTCTTTTAAAAGCGATTGATCGAGAAATTAAAAAGGGTACCATTACTGATAGAGTAGTGGTCCAAGCAGGCTATACAGAGTATCAAAGCGATAAGATGGAAATATTTGATATGATTGATAAAGAAGCCTTAGAAAAGCTAACCCAAGAAGCGGATTTGATTATTACGCATGGTGGTGTAGGCAGTATTTTAACAGCTCTATCTTATGGAAAGACTATTATTGCTGTACCTAGATTAAAAAAGTATAAAGAACATACCAACGATCATCAAAAACAAATTGTTAATCGCTTTGCTAAAGAAGGCTATATTTTAGCGGCTAAAGATTTATCGCAACTTGGTAAAATGATTGAGAAAGCGAAGACTTTTCATCCTAAAAAGTATCGGAGTAATCGTGATCAATTTTTACAGGTAATTGATCAATATATTATAGATACGAATCATACTAGTTGGTTAAATCGGGATGGAAAAATTATTGGCGTGGTCATGATTAACTTTTTGGTGTTTTGGCTATTAACCACTTGGTTAGAAAATGCCTATATAGCTAGCAGCATAGCCTATCTTTTATCTATTGGTCTTACATTATTAATGCATCATTCCTGGCTAAAAGCTCCATTTCGCTTAGCTTTCTATTTTTACGCCTTGGATATTTTAATACTCTTACTGATAGATCAGCTTGACTGGCCGATATTAGTAGGAAAACTACTAGCGAATCTTATCGCCTTCATTATCTATCACTTCTTAGAAAAAGCAAATAATAAATAAAAATTATTCTGATATATTGATTTTCATTTTATTTTTAACACATCCATTATCTGCAAGTGGCAAAAAAACAAAAGTAAGTTTAATACCTATGATAAAAGTGAAGATATCTATTAGTTGCAAGATATATTAATAGATGCTCTAATAAGTTAAGAAAGAGGGATGTAGAAAAATGAATCAGAACAAATTACGAATTATTTCCAATTTATTTAATGGCGCTGAAATTAGAAGCATATGGAATAACGAAGAGGAAGAATATTATTTTAGTGTTATTGATGTTATCAGTGTATTAACGGAGAGTCAAGATCCAGCTCATTATTGGAGAACATTAAAATCAAGATTGCTGAAAGAAGGAAATGAAACCGTCACAAATTGTGACACTTTCAAAT
The DNA here is from genome assembly GCA_944363695.1 of uncultured Bacilli bacterium. Taxonomy (GTDB): domain Bacteria; phylum Bacillota_I; class Bacilli_A; order RF39; family UBA660; genus Onthousia. Next base: position 3,715 of record CALVUW010000040.1, read on the forward strand.
TAAAAGCAAAAGATGGTAAAATGCGTAATACAGATATGTTAAGTACACAGAATATGTTAAGACTTATTGAATCTATTCCTTCTCCTAAAGCGGAGCCTTTTAAAATGTGGTTAGCGGCTTTAGGTCAAGAAAGAATTGATGAGGTATTTGATCCTGAAATTGCGATTAATCGTGCGATTAGATATTATCAAGAGCGTGGATATGATAATGCTTGGATCAAAGCTAGATTAGATGGGATTATCGATAGGAATAAACTGACTGACATTTGGAAAAATAGTGGAATTTCTAAAAATTATGAATATGCAATTCTTACGAATGAAATTTATAAAGAATGGTCTGGAATGACGGCAAAGCAATACAAAAACTATAAAGGCTTACGAAAAGAATCACTAAGAGATAATATGTCTGATATTGAAGTGGCACTGGCCGATTTAGGAGAAGTAGCTACAAGAGAACTTGCTAAAGAACATAAACCTTATGGTTTGGAACAAAATAAAAAAATTGCTCAAATGGGCGGGAATGTTTCTAAAGTAGCAAGAGATAATTTAGAACAAAAACTAGGAAGATCCGTTATTAGTAAAGAAAATACTTTAAATTATGAATATATAGATGAAAACAAACATTTAGAAAATAAAGATTCATAATTCAAAATAACTAAAATGAATTATGATATCTGTGATATACTATATTAAAGATAGGAGTCTAAGGTTGAAAAAAATATTGACTAAACAAGAACGCAAAAAAGATTTTGTGAAAAAACGCAAAATTTAATGTTTATGATAACAATTCAAAAAATAATATGTTGAGGCATTGACTGAAAATTCCTAAACTAAAAACGATTAATGTTTTAACATAGATAAGGTTACGTGCTCGACAGTAAAAACTGTTATCGGCAACACTCATTTGTACACTAGGAATAATCGACACATATAATTATACGGGTTTAAAGTTATACTTTAACACCACTCACCTCGCCGTGCTCTGTAGTGTACCTGCAACGAATTGTTATTATAAACTAAAATAGCGTAATGTCAAATTTTTCAAATCGATTTGTGCCTTTCAGAGGACTGAAAGGACGATAGAAAGGAATGTTAGTTAATTATGAAGGAAACTTTGAAAAAGATATTACCTCTATTTTTATTATGTGGTCCATTTTTAGATATGTTAACGGCAATTATGTTACAGGTGTTTCATATTGATATGACCTTAGGTATGATTGTTCGCTCTTTATTTTTAGTGTTTTGTATGATTTATATCTTTTTTATCTATCGTGGTACATATTATCGAAAATTATGGTTAATCCTTGGTGCCATTTTAGTATATTGCTTGATTTTTACAATCATTATGGTTAGTCAAAAAGATATTTCGGTTTTATTTTATGAAGGCAAAAACTTAATTAAGACGTTCTTCTTCCCGATTGTATTGCTGACGTTTTTAGCTATGCGGGATGCTAAAGATCTAACGATTCCTAGGAATTATTTCTTTATTATTTATTGTATCTATTTACTCGGAATTTTTATCCCTAGTATTTTTCAAATTGGATTTGATAGTTATGAAGTAACCAAAACAGGAACGATTGGCTTTTTTAATACAGCGAATGAAGTAAGTGCTGTTCTTGCTATTTTAATGCCATTTTTCTTGTATCATTTATATGAAAAACGTAATCTAGTTCAGATTGTTCTATGGGGTGGCATTTTATTATATGTATTAGTTAGTATTGGTACAAAAGGACCATTACTTGCTTTTGCTATTATTATTTTGGTATGGCTTATCTACTATTTTGTGCGTTTAATAAAGCGAAAACGCTATCCGCGGTTAGCTTTATCTTCTTTAGTGTTGCTTGTGTTTGCGACCTGTTTTATCATCTTATTGCCAAAGACCGCCTTTTATCAAAATATACAAGTTCATCTAGATTTTTTAGAAGTTGATAGCATTAGTGAAGTGTTTACAGATGAGAAGCTGCTTGATCATTTTGTTTTTAGTTCACGTTTAAAGTTTTTAGGACAAACAGCTACAAGTTATGAAGAAGCATCGATACCACAGAAAATATTTGGAATTGGCTATATTGAAAATTATGGTCAAGATACGCTCTCTTTAAAAACGATTGAAATGGATTATTTAGATATTTTCTTTCGTCATGGTATCGTTGGTAGCTTGCTATATTTAAGTATTTATGGTTATTTTTTAGTTTCCTTCTTTAAATTTCAGGTGCATCAAAAAGATACTAAGTTAAAAATAACTTATCTCTTAGCTGGTGGTTTAAGCGTAGTATTGGCGTTACTAACTGGTCATGTGTTGTTAGCACCAGCGGTTAGTTTATTAGTGGCAGTGTTGTTTGTTGATAGAAAGGAAGAAGTAGTATGAAACGTCCGCTTGTATTAGTCATCATTAATTATAATGATGCGGTTACTACTAGTCGATTAGTAAAAAATGTGGAATCTTATACCAGTTTAGCAAAGATTTTAATTGTCGATAATGGTTCGACCGATGATTCTTTTCATTTATTAAAAGCCTTGGAAAATAAAAAAGTGGAAGTGATTCGTCCGGCAGAAAATAAAGGCTTTGCAGCTGGTCTGAATTATGGGGCTAAGAAGGCAATACAAGAGTTTAATGCTTGTGATATTATCTTTTCTAATGCTGACATTATTATTCAAAAGAATCAAGATTTAGCTAGATTACAGCAGGTATTACAACAAGAAAAGATTGGAATGTTAGGACCGGTGGTATCAGAACATGGAACACTAAATCGTGGTTGGAAAATACCATCACCATATCAAGAAGCACTGGCTAATCTGCCAGCAGTGGGAAAGAAATTCCAACACAAATACCAGCATTATGAAGAAAGTAGGTATCAGCAACCGGTAACGAAGGTAGAAGCGGTATCAGGATGCTTTTTCCTAATGCCAAGTGAAGTGTTAGAACAAGTGAATTTCTTTGATGAGGCAACGTTTCTCTACTACGAAGAAAATATTATGGGTAAGAAACTAGCCGCTAAGAATATACCACTTGCGATTTGTAATGAAGTGACGATTATTCATGATCATTCCGTTAGTATTGATAAAAATGTTAGTTATATTAATAAATTCAAAATCTTGAAAAAGAGTCAGTATTATTTCGAAAAATATTATAATCAAGCTAGTAAATTAGCATTACTACTACTTAGTATGACAGCTAAATTAACATTATTAACCTTAAAAATAAGGGTGTTATTTGCTAGCCATAAGGGAGGTAAAAAATGAGCATATTAGTAACAGGTGGAACAGGTTATATTGGTAGTCATACCGTTTGTGAGTTAATACAAAATGGTTATGAAGTTGTGGTAATCGATAATTTTTCTAATTCTAAAAGACAAGTATTAACAAGTATTTATGAAATTACTGGTGTTAAGCCCACATTCTATGAAGGCGATGTCGCTGACATTACTTTATTAGAAGAAATATTTACTAAAGAAAAAATCGATGCAGTCATTCATTTCGCCGGGTTTAAAGCAGTAGGAGAATCTGTTAAAGAGCCTTTAAAATATTATCAAAACAACTTAGAGTCAACCCTACATTTATTAGCGGTTATGCAAAAATACCATTGTCAAAAATTTATTTTCTCTTCTAGTGCTACGGTCTATGGTGATCCGGCAAGTTTACCAATAACAGAGGACTTTCCTTTATCGACCACCAATCCATATGGTACGACCAAATTAATGATTGAACAAATTTTAAAAGATCTTTATCAGGTCGATCCAACGATGAATATTACCATTTTACGGTATTTTAATCCAATTGGTTCTGAAAAAAGCGGACGGTTAGGGGAAGATCCAAACGGTATTCCTAATAATTTAATGCCTTATATTGTTAGAGTAGCCACAGGAAAGCTACCACAATTAAATGTCTTTGGTAATGACTACGATACTAAAGATGGAACAGGTGTAAGAGATTATATTCATGTTGTAGATTTAGCTAAAGGTCATGTCAAAGCCCTTGACAAGCTAGATGCGGGTCTTCATATTTATAATTTAGGAACAGGAACTGGTTATAGCGTCTTAGACATTGTTAAGACTTTTGAAAGAGTCAATTATGTTTCTATTCCTTATCAAATCGTCGCAAGACGCCCTGGTGATATTGCAGCTTGTTATGCCGATGTAACAAAAGCTAAAAAAGAATTAGGATGGCAAGCGGAATTATCCATTGAAGATATGTGTTTAGATGCTTATCACTATATTGAACAAGCAAATAAACGGGCCGATTGACTGTAAACTGGTTAGATAACCACTTAAGTCTAGCGAAAGTGATTAGATTCTGATATAGTATATATAACGATAGAAAGTAGGGATAATATGAAAGATAGCAGCAGGTTAACCTGGGGGGGGGGTATTACAGAAAGTAACTAGCCTTTCCATAAGCCCAAATATGAGGTGTTTGGGATGAAAGGATTACTTAGAAAGAGCATCTCTAAAACCTATGTAATTTTAGTGATCTTAATAACGAGTATAACTGTAGGAAGTTATATATCCTATGCGATGTTTACGGTAACAGAAGAGAAAAATAATGCCATCAGCATTGTAACAGGAAATTTGTATTATGATTTGAAAGTCGATGGTGCAGCATCTAATACCTTAACGGTACCAGCAAATAGTTTTAAAGAATTTATGATAACATTAACGAATACAAATAATCGAACGACAAGATTAAATTTATATTATGCAGGAAATGTAAGTGATGAAGTGGATGTAGCCTATATAGAAGAAGGCTATAATAGCATTCCAGCTGCAACGGGAGAAAATTTTACCAGTGGAGCCAGTAAACAGTATAAAATTAGGGTAAGTAATATTAGTAATTCATCTGTAACGGTTAATCTTGGAGTGGAAGCAGGTCTAGATTATAATGATTTATCGATACCAAGTAATGGTCATGAAATACGAAAGATGACAATCAGAGGTTTAGTAGCAGATGTAGTAAAAGATGATATTATGAACCGATTGAACACTAGAGATAGTGAACAGACCTTTGTAACAGGAGAAAATCCAAATAACTATATCTGGTATAGTGGAAAATTATGGAGAGCAGTAAGTATAGATCCAACTGATAACAGTGTCAAACTAGTAACCCAATGGGATATAAGTGCGATACCATATAATCCTAGTAATCAAACAGCTTTTGAAGGAAGCTATATGGAAGAGTGGTTAAATGATACCAGTGTCGATGGCTTTTTAGGAAATTTAAGGGAACCAGATAAGTTTATCAAGATGGATAGTAGATGGAATGCCACATTAACGACTGACACAACCAAGCCACCTAAAACCACAATGGTAGAAGCAGCCGTTGGTTTACTTAATATATATGAATATACGATGAGTTATAGTGGGACGACTGAGAGCAATAGTTATTTAAATAACGGACTTTATTGGTGGACATTAACTCCATATAGTGTTTCTAAAATACACAGTATCGATCATGGTGGCATTCCACATATTAGCGGTGATGCTGCGGATGAAGTTGGTATTCGTCCTGTTATCAACCTACAAAAAACGGTAAAAATCATTGAAGGAAGAGGAACAGAAGATGACCCCTATAGATTAGATGGAGATAATGATAGTGATTTAGCAGGAGTGTTGTTAAATACCAGATATAGTGGAGAATATATTCGCTTTGGAGCAGGAGAGAATAATCTATATAGAATAGTGAGCCATGAAACAAGTGGCTTAACCAAAATAACCAGTGCCGAGCCGCTAAAAAGTGGTGGAAGTTTTATTACGAGTGCTTTTGGAAATAATGTTAATTATTCCAGTAATAATACAATTGGAACATTTTTAAATGGAGACTATTTAGTTAGTTATGTAGGAGCTAATTACAGAAATATGATAGAAGAAAATACCACTTGGTATTTTGGTACGGTAAATTTAGGAGGAAGTTATTGGTTAGCCAAGTATAGTAGTGCAACAGGTAACGATCTTACAAGTAATACGACAATTGCTCCGGTTGGACTATTGAGGCTAGGAGAGTTAATGTCTGGGCAATTTGAAAG
>CALVUW010000041.1 GCA_944363695.1 uncultured Bacilli bacterium
CTAGTGCAAGTCCAAGCAACAGCGATATTGTCAATTCATATGCGATAGGAATATCGCCGTATAACTTGTCTTATGCTACTATTGGTCAGACAGGATATACGCTTTCTAATGGAACAGATAGCTTTATAAAAAAAGAAGTGGATACTTGGTATAACAATACGTTAGGAAGTAGTTCTTATGATGCTTATGTAACAACAGGCAGATTTTGTAGCGATAGTAGTGGTTTACAAAGTGGTTCAACATTTGGCTATTTTAGGTACGTATTTGCTAGTATAGTCAGATTGGGGCAATCAATGAACGATTTTGAACAGGCAAATGCTCCAACGTTAATATGTCCAGAAACAAGTGAAAGTTATGGAGGTAGTTATCTCTTAAAAGCAGGATTAATCACAGCTGATGAGTTGGTACTTGCAGGAGAGTCTTATAGTGTTGAGGGAAATAGCTATTTAAATGCAGGTATGTCAGACTATTCATATTGGAGTATGACACCGGGTGTGTACACTCAAGAAATGCAGTCTCTAAATTTTATACAGAGTGCTACACTTTCCTTTAATAGTACGACAACTTATCTAGTTGTACGTCCTGTTATTAATGTGACGGGTCATGATCAACTCGTCACTGGTAGTGGCACCGTTAGTGATCCGTATGTCGTCGTGACAGAGTAATTTAAAGCCTAAAATTATATTGTCAATTCTTGCAAAAGGAATTGACTTTTGTTTTAGAAAAGCATATACTTAAATTGATAATGATTATCAATAAAGGATTTAAAATGGAAAGAAAAACAAGACAGCAACAACTTATTTTGCAGGTGTTAGCGGATACGAAGACGCATCCGACTATGCAAGAATTGCAAGCTTTGATTGCTAAGGTTGATCCAAGTATTGGTCAGGCGACTATTTATCGTACGATTAATCGCTGTGTCGAAAAAGGTCTTGTAAAACGCATTGCTGATACTGGTTTAATATACCGTTATGATATGAATCATGACCATTACCATTTTAAATGTAAAAATTGTGGTAGAATCGAAGATGTTTATTTATCTTCTGAAATACTAACATCATTATCTGAGGCATTAGCACCGAAGAAAATTACACAAGTGGATATAATGATCTATGGCATTTGCCAGAATTGTAGGGAAAAAAATGAAAAAGAAATGTAGTGTTTGTCAGGGTGTCGCCACTGTTTCCAAGCTCGAATTAACGAAAGCAGTATTACTTGCACCAGATAATCCGGCTATTGAAAGAGTGACAGAAAAATGTATTAATTGTGGTCATTGTAAAACAATTTGTGAGCAATTAGTAGGGATTTCTTACGATGATAAGCAAGCTAGAGAAGCAATTTGTATTCACTGCGGGCAATGTATTTTAAATTGTCCCGTAGGTGCTTTAATACCGAAATATCATTATAAAAAGGTATTGGATTACTTACACGATACGACTAAAATTGTAACTATTTCGATTGCTCCAGCTGTAAAAGTAGCACTAGGAGATGCGTTTCAAATGGCACCAGGTACTTTTGTCGAAGGAAAGATGATCACTGCTTTGCGTAAGGCCGGTTTTGATTATGTGTTTGATGTTAGCTTTGGTGCTGATATGACAATCATGGAAGAAGCTAACGAGTTAGTAACTAGACTGGACCAAAAAAAGACAATGTTTACCAGTTGCTGTCCTGCTTGGGTAGAATATTTAGAAATATATCATCCTAAGTTATGCTCACATCTAGCTACAACGAAAAGTCCTATTTCTATACAGGGTGCATTATTAAATTCTTATTTTCTTGATATGTATAATATAAAAAGAGAAGATGTCATTCATGTGGTAGTGGTACCTTGTACAGCTAAAAAATATGAGATTAAACGTCCTGAATTAGATGGAATGGATATCGCCATTACAACGAGCGAACTTGCTATGTTGTTAAAAGAAAGTAATGTTGATTTGACTACTTTAGCCACCAGTCAATTTGATTCATTATTAGGTCATGGAAGTGGCGCTGGTATCTTATTTGGTGGTAGTGGTGGCGTAATGGAGGCCGTACTAAGATCTGCTTATTACTTTTTAAATCAGCAAGATCCACCAGAGACACTTTTAAATTTACAGCCAAGTTCAACATATGCGAATGTAAAAGAAGCGACTGTTGATTTAGGACAGAAAAATTTACAAGTAGCGGTTGTTTATGGAATGCCTAATGTAGAACCGTTATTGCAACAATTAGAGCAGGAATCCTTACCATATGACTTTATTGAAGTTATGAATTGCCCACTAGGCTGTGTCGGCGGTGGGGGACAACCACTAGGAAGTCTCAAGGAGCAGATGATCGTGAATGAGAAACGACGTGATGGTTTGCAGGAAATTGGTCAAAGTATGACTATTAGAAATAGTTATGAAAATAGTATGGTAAAAGATGTCTATCGTAGCTATCTTGGTTATCCGGGTAGCCTAAAGGCTAAGAAATTATTACATACACATTATGAGGATAAAAGTAGTATATTAGGGGAAGTACCTCTTAATATAAATTAATAAAGAAGGAAGGATTGAAAATATGGAATTAAAAGGTTCAAAAACAGAACAAAACTTAATGACTGCTTTTGCAGGAGAATCACAAGCTAGAAATAAGTATACGTACTATGCTTCTAAAGCAAGAAAAGACGGATATGAACAAATCGCTGCTATTTTTGAAGAAACAGCTAATAATGAAAAGGAACATGCTAAACTTTGGTTTAAAGAATTACATGGTGGAGATATTCCTACAACTATGGTAAACTTAGAAGATGCTGCAGCAGGAGAAAACTATGAATGGACAACTATGTATAAAGAATTTGCTGAAACAGCTCGTGAAGAAGGATTTGATCGCCTTGCTTACTTATTTGAAAGTGTAGGAAAGATTGAAGAAGAACATGAAAAAAGATATTTAACATTACTTCAAAATGTTAAAGATGACAAAGTATTCCATAAAGATGGTGATAAGATCTGGGTTTGCCGTAATTGTGGTCATGTTTATATTGGTAGTGATGCCCTTGATGTATGCCCAGTATGTAATCATCCAAGAAGTTTCATGGAAGTAAAAGCTGATAACTATCAATAACGATTAGGATGAGAAAATTCATCCTTTTTTCATAAATTAGGAGTGACAATGGATAATAAATTAAATAATATGATAAATGAGTTTATAAAAACATCTGGTGCCAAAAACATAGATGAATTAAACGAACAATTACAAATGTTTATGCAACAATATAATGATGGCGAAATCCAATATGAAAATACACCATTAGATGATGCTTATGAATTGTTAGAAAAGGCTGAAAACGCTAAAACGAAAGCGCAAGCTCTTCGCTATGCAAAAAAAGCTTATCAAACTTGCTCTGATTGTTTTGATGCGATTATCTTTCAAGTGACACTAGAAGAAAATCAGCAGGCTAGAACTAAATTATTAGATGAAGGATTGGAAAATGAAAAAAAGCGCTTAGAAAAAGCTGGTTATTTTCATAAAGAAAATATCGGAAGATTCTATGGTTTGTTTGAAACGAGACCTTATATTCGGGGATTAGAAGTAAAGATACAAATACTTGTAGTGGAAGGAAAAATTAAACAAGCACGTCAGGTTTGCCAAGAGGTGCTTCGTTTAAATACAAATGATAATCTAGGCGTTAGATACTACTTGCTGGCAATTGCTGCTTATTTAGAAGATGAATCTGCTTTATTAAAAGTATATAAAAAATATCCAGAAGAAAATTTAGAAACTTTGTTACCATTTTTAATTTTCTACTATAAACAAAGTAATGATAAGAAAGCGATAGAATATTTACAAAGAATTAATAAAGCTAATCCTTATTTGATAACATTTTTTGATCAAGGCCTAGAAGAAGAGGAAGATGCTCTAGATGGCAGTTATTCAAGAGGTAAGCCTTCTGAAGTATTGATGTATATGGAACGATATGCTTTCTTGCTACTTTCTGCACCTGGAATTGTTGATTATATATTAGAGCATAAACCTACAGAAAAGAGTGCTGATTAAGCATTCTTTTTTTGCCCTGATTATGATATAGTAATAGAAAAAAGGATGTGAGATTATCATGTATAAAATGATTGATGAAAATAATCAAATATATACACTGTATACTTATTCGCAAGAAAGTGAATATGAAAAAATGATTGTAGATCATCAAACGGTTATCTTTGGTGAAGAAGGAATTTATTTTAATATCAAAAAATTAATTGGCACGCCTAAAAAAGGTGCTACTAAGCCAGATGGTTATTATTTGGATCTAACATTTCATACAGAACCTAAATTATATTTAGTAGAAATAGAATTGCATCAGCACGATGTATATGCCCATATTGGTGAACAACTGTTACGATTTGGTATTGCTTCGCAGATGGATAAATATAAAATCAAACAGTTACTACTAGAAGAAATTCAAAAAGACGAGAAGCGACAAAAAAAATTAAATGATTATTTTGTGAGCTCGCCCTATAATAATATGAATGAGTTATTAGATAAGGTTGTGTTTGACAATGCACCTGCTGCCATTATTATCATTGATCAGGCAACAGAAGAACTAAATCATGTGATGAAACAATTAACGATGAATGTAGATATTATTGAAGTTCAGACATACGTTTGCGGATCAAAAAAGATACATCGTTTTACGCCTTTTAAAGAAGAGGTACTATTGGATATAGCTACTATGGATGATGCAGATGAGTTGGATACAATTGTAGTACCAGCACGGGAAGAAGGATTTAGAGAAGAATTTTTGTCTAACGAGCGTTGGTTTGCTATACGTATTTCATCGATGATGTTAGATAAGATTAAATATATTGCCGTTTATCAAGTGGCACCGGTTTCGGCGATTACTTATGTAGCAGAAATCGATTTTATTGAAAAATATAAAGACACCAATAAATATATTGTATTTTTAAAGACGAATACGCTTCATAAAATTTCAAAAATTCCATTGGGTCTCAAAAAAGGATTAGCACCGCAAGCACCACGTTATACTTCTTATCATACCTTAATGGCTGCCAAGAGCCTAGATGACATTTGGGGATAAAAATGGAACAAGTATGGACAAAACCGGCTTATAGAGCATGGTTAAAACATTTAAAAGAATTAAGTGATATATCATATTGTCAATTCTCTAAACGAATTATTCAAACTAAATATCAAATTTTAGGGGTAAGAACACCAGCTTTAAATCAGTTAGTGAATCAAATTAAAAAAACGGATATTGCTTCCTTTTTGAAACAAGTGGGACATACCTATTATGAAGAAGTTTTAATAGAAGGTATGGTTATCGCTAGTTTAAAAGATCCAAATGAACAAGTGACATATTTACAAAAATATATATTAAAAATTGACAATTGGGCTTTATGTGATATGACGATTAATCGCATGAAATTAGTAAAGAAACATTTGTCATTCTATTTAACCTTTATCGAAGATTGCCTAAAAGAAAAGGCAGAATTTATTAAAAGGTTTGGATTTGTTTTATTGTTAAATTATTATATGGAAGAAGCTTATTTACCGTTAATTTTTAATTGGTGTGATCAGTATCAAGCAAATGATTATTATGTGGAAATGGCTATTGCTTGGTTACTTAGTTATTGCAATTTGATTAACAAAGATCAAACCGTTGCTTATTTAAAAGACGGGAACTTAACATCGAGTATCTGTAAGAAGAGTATTCAAAAAATATGTGAATCTCGCAGAGTATCATCAGCAGAAAAGCAGGATTTAAAAAGCATGTTTATTAAAAAAGATGGCGAAATTGTATAAATATATTCATCTTAAGTACATCAATCACTCTAAAAACAATAATCTCGTAAAGTCAATGTAAATGCCTTATATTGATGGTAGTATATGTTATACTGCTCCCCAAAAGATTCCTAAATGCAATAGGCGTCTTATTTATAAAGATAGTTTGACTTGTCTAAGCCTTCTTTTTTTGTTAAAATGTAACATAGAAGAGTGGTGTAGAAGGAATGTACTTAAAGGAGATAATAACAAACGGATTTAAATCATTTGCCGATAAAATGACGATTGCTTTGGATGATCAAATCACTTGTATTGTTGGACCTAATGGTAGTGGTAAAAGTAATGTTGTGGATGCGGTTCGTTGGGTATTAGGTGAACAATCTGTTAAAAGCTTACGTGGAGCGGGGTCTATGAGTGATGTTATTTTTGCTGGTAGTGCTTCTCGTAAAGCTAAAAATGCGGCAAGTGTGGAATTGGTCTTTGATAATAGTGACCATTACTTAAACATTAATTATACAGAAGTATCTATTAAACGTCGTGTTTTTCGTAGTGGCGAGAATGAATATTATATTAATCAAGAAAGATGTCGCCTAAAAGATATCATTAACTTATTCTTAGATAGTGGTGTAGGAAGAGAATCATTTAATATTATCTCACAAGGAGAAGTACAAAAAATATTAAGTGAAAGCAAAGAAGATCGTCGGGCTATCTTTGAAGAAGCGGCAGGTATTTTAAAATATAAAAAACGAAAAGAAGAAGCTTTACGAAAGTTAGATAGAACTCATGATTCACTAGATAGAGTCGAAGATATTATTCTAGAGTTAGAAGTACAGGTAAAACCTTTAAAGGAACAGAGTGAAAAAGCGAAAGACTATTTGGAAAATAAAGAAAATTTAGAGAAACTAGAAATTGCTTTATTAGCCTATGATATTTATCAATTAGATCAAGAAAAACAATTGTTACTTACGAAACAAGAACAATTACAAATGGAAATTACTAAATTAATGAACACGACAACAGTTGCTAGTAGCGATACATTAAAATTAAAAACCGAGCAATTGCAGAAAGAGCAGGTGTTGGCGGTTTCTCAATCTGAACTTTTAAAAGCGGCAGAAGATGTTGTTAGCTTAAATGGAGAATTGACCTTGTTAAGAGCACAACGAGATGCGAATGATCAAGAAGAAAAGATTCAAAAGAGTAGGCAGTTATATATTGAAAAAGCAAGTGTTGAAAAACAATTAGCCTTATTAACAGAGAAAACAACAAATCTACAAGAGGAAATCATTAAGAAAAAGCAAACGTTAGAAGAGTATCAACAGCAGTTAAATAGATTGAAATTAGAAAGAAAACAGTTAGAGCAAGATTATAGTAAAGTAGATCGAGATAGTCTATCGTATCAGCACAAAATAGAATTATTACAACAAGAAGAGGAGAGGGGAACCAATCTTCCACAAGCGGTTCGGACAATTTTGCAGGATAAGAATTTAACAGGTATTTATGACCGGATTGGTAATGTTGTAAAGGTAAAAGATAATTTAGCAAGAGCTTTAGACGTAGCTTTAACGAGTAGTAAGAACTTTATCATTGTTCAAGATGAAAATAGTGCTAAAGCCGCGATAGAATATTTGAAAAACAAGCGGTTAGGTCGAGCTACCTTTTTCCCTCTAACGGTTATTCAAAAACGTTATGTTGATCAAACAACGTTGCATAAGTTAAATAATCAACCAGGATTTCTTGGTGTTTTAGCAGATCTAGTTACTTGCGATCCATTGTATCAAAATATTATTTATAATCAGCTTGGTCTTGTCCTTGTTGCAGAAGATATGGATGCTGCTTTATTCTTAAGCAAAGTAGTAGAAAAACGTTATAAGATTGTCACCCTAGCAGGCGATGTTATTAATGTGGGTGGTTCAATGACCGGTGGTAGCTTCTATCAAGGTAGAAGTAGCATAACTATACACCAGGAAATTGCTACTTTAACAGCTAATTTAGAAGAGGCTAAAATAACTAGAAATAGTTTGATTGATAAATTGACAACACAAAAAGAAAAAATAGAAAAGATAGAGGAAGCAATTTTTCAATTAGTACAACAAAATACTAGTTATAATGAACAGCAACAAGATTTAAAAAGAGAGCAAGAAACGTTAGAAACACAATTAACGAATTTAAAAAATCAATTGGAAAATTTAGAAAGTACAACTGATGATTTAGCTAAAAAAGAAACGGATATTATTGATCAATTTTATCAAAAAAGTGCAGAGAAAGAAAAATTAGAAAATAAAATCAATAAACTACAACAAGAACTAGCTATTATTAAGAAACAGATAGAAGATATTGAAGCTGACAATAAATACCAAAATAGCTTATTACGGCAACAAGAAGAAGAAAAGAATCGTGTGGATATTCGACTAAGTCGAATTGATGTTCAACTAGATACGATGTTAGATACATTATCAACCGATTATAGTATGACCTATGAGAAAGCTAGAAAAGATTACTCACTAGACATGGAAGTGGAAGAGGCTAGACCGAAAGTACAATTTTATAAAAATAATATTAAAAATTTAGGTATGGTCAACTTAGCAGCGATTGAAGAATATGAGAGAGTGAGCAGTCGCTATGAATTTTTATTACATCAAAAAGAAGATTTAGAAAAAGCACAAGGCACTTTACTTGAAATCATGAACGAAATGGATGAAGTGATGAAAGAAGAATTCCTTCGAACTTTTGAAGAAATTCGTCAGGAATTTAAACAAGTATTTAAAGAATTATTCCATGGCGGAACAGCAGATTTACAATTGAGTGAGCCTGAAGATTTATTAACAACTGGTATTGATATTATTGCTAGTCCTCCTGGTAAAAAATTATCAACTATTAATTTATTATCCGGTGGAGAGAAAACACTTACCGCCATCAGTTTATTATTTGCTATTTTAAATATTCGTATCGTACCATTTTGTATTTTCGATGAAGTGGAAGCGGCTTTAGATGAAGCTAATGTTGATCAATTTGGTCATTATTTAGCCCACTATAAAGATAAAACCCAATTTTTGATTATTACCCATAAGAAGAAAACAATGGAATATGCAGATACTTTATATGGTATTACCATGCAAGAATCAGGTGTTTCTAAATTAGTTAGTGTTAAATTAACTACCAAAGAAGAATTAATCTAATAACTGGTTATATAGCCAATTATCGGTAGACAGTTTATCAATTTTTTGCTATATTATGTATAAGATAGAAAGTAGGGATAATATGAAAAATAGCTACAAGTTAACTCGGGGGGGGGTACTTTAGAAGTATAATCAATACTTTCTTTTATCGCGTTAAGATAAGAACAGGATAATGGTATTCTGTTCTTTTTAGTGGTTGAAAATAGGAGAAGGAGTAGAAATATGAAAAAGAAAAAAGAATTAATTATATCGATGATAGCAATTGTGGTATTGGTACTAGCAATTGTAGGAGTGAGTTTTGCAGCATTCAACTATAGTCGTACTGGTGAACAACTAAATACGATTACTTCTGGTGCGATCAATATGCAATATACAGAAACCGATAATGTTATCCAAATTGATAAAGCTTTACCAACAACGGATGCAACTGGTACAGTGAGATTAAAAGAAGGAGAATATTTTGATTTTAGTGTTAGTG
>CALVUW010000042.1 GCA_944363695.1 uncultured Bacilli bacterium
TAATCAAATGACCTTTTAAACGCTCGTCTAAAATACCTTTACTCATAAGTGCTACCACTGTCACTAAAGATCGATCTCGCAAAGACAATTTATCCTCACGTGACCATACTTCTCCAAATAATACGTCATCATTTAACTCAGCAAACTTAGGAGCAAAATTTCCTAATTGTTCTCTTCCAGCTGTTTGTTTTTTCATTTTCATTCCTCCTTATAATCCTTGTGAAAAGTTTGTATGAATACCTTTCTCATTATGAGGTAATCCATACTTTTCTTTACCTAGTTGAATTGCTTTTATCATAAAGGCCATATTCCGTCCCAAATTACGCATTGTTTGCAATCCTTCTAAGTCCTTTTCTACATCTTCTTGGATAGAACCATGTACTTCATTCCAATAAGTACTAGATACCACTGGCATACTGCAAATACCAAAATACTTATTAATTTCATCAAAAGCTGAAGTAGAACCAGCTCGTCGCGATGAAATGACTGCAGCGCCAACTTTCATTGATTTATCAAAAGAAGTACTATAAAACAGGCGATCTAATAAAGATAAAAGCATACCGTTAGATCCCGCATAATAGACAGGTGTTCCAACCAGAAGGCCATCAGCCGCTTCAAATTTAGGGGCAATCTCATTGACTAAATCATCAAAAACGCACTGCTTATTCTTATGACAATAGCCACATGCAATACAACCTCTTATATCTTGATTACCAATTAAAATCGTTTCAGTTTCAATTCCTTCTTGCTGCAAAGTAATAGCTACTTCTTTTAAGGCTCTAGCCGTACATCCATCTGCTTTAGCGCTACCATTTAAAATTAGTACTCTCATCATAGCACCTCATAATTATTATACACTGTTTTTATTTGGCAAATAAAACCTTTTCTGATTTATATTGCTTAATAATATAGACTAATACAATACTAATATAGATAATCGTGGATAACATCATTAACACAATATGTAAAACATTAGCATTACCCGCTGTTATATCAGTAAATATCGTAGTAAAATTCAAAAATGGTATTACGGCTAATAAAGGTGTTGTCGTTATGCCAATCATAAAAGCAATCATACCTGGAAATAGTGAAATAAATGTTAATGGTGTTAAAGCACTCTGCGCTTCTTTAAAGGTTTTAGCAGTAGAAGCAATCGCAATACATAAACCACTAATAAAGAAAGAATACGTTACAATCACGACAATGGCATAAAGAATACTACTAGCAGAATACATAACATCAACGCCTTCATAAATTGAAAACATATCTTTAGTAATAATAAGCGAAACAACAGCTAAGGCTAAGCTTAATAAACCTGTAATAATAGAAGATACACTAACACCTAAAAACTTTCCGACAATAATATCTCTACTTTTTATAGGGAAAGTAAGCAGAGTCTCTAGCGTTCCACGTTCACGCTCTCCGGCAGTAGTATCCGTCGCTGGATAAGTAGCAGAAACAGTAATAGCCATTAAAATAAAGAGAAACGCATAATTTTTAATATAATTAGCGAAGAAATTTTCTTCTTCTACAACTTGCTGTTCCACCGTTATAATATTTAAAATTTCGTCTGCATTTATATTATTATTTTGTAAATATTTCTGCTGCAAACTCTCTTTATAGGCATTAAAATAAGTTTCCATCAAACTAGCTGCATAAGTACTTGTATCAGATCCATTACTATGAATCACATAATGATTCGCATTTTTTGTTATATACAAGTCAACATCACCCTTTTGATAGGCATCTGCTAATTCATCTTCTGTACCAGCGACTACTTCAATATCCATTTCTTTAGCAAGGCTTTCTTCTACCTCAGATAATGTATAACTAAAACCAATTCTGTTATATTCATCCACACTCATATTAGTTTGTGATTCAAACAAAGCAGACATGCCGATCACTAAAAGTGGAATAAAGATAGGGATAACTAACATCATAGCTAGTGATTTCTTATCCCTAAATAATTCACGTAATTCTTTTTTTAAGATATTCCATAAATTATTCTTCATTAGAAACACCTCCAATCATGGCAAAAAAGGCATCTCGTAAATTCGTCGTATGTGTATCCTTTTTGATTTCAGCAGGCGTTCCTATCTTAATGACTTTTCCTTTATTAATCATAATAACTCGATCACAAATATTTTCAGCCTCTTCCATATAATGAGTTGAGTACAGAATTGTTTTTTTCCTTTTTCTTTCTTCTTTCATAAAATCCAAAATAATTTGGCTAGAAATAATATCTAATCCAGTGGTAGCTTCATCTAAAATATAATATTTAGGATCATGAACCAAACACCTAGCAATATTAACCTTTTGCGTCTGACCAGTTGAAAGATTTGCAATTTTATTATGCAAGAAAGCTTCCATTTTTAACACTTGTGAAACTTCAGCAATTCTTTTTTCAGCTTTTTCTTTTTCAACGTTATAAATATCACAACACATTTTTAACAATTCATAAGGCGTTAACGTATCATATAATTTCGTATTACCAGATAGATATGCAATTTGTTGTTTAATTTCTATTTCATGATCTTGATAGGTCATTCCATCAAATGTAATGGTACCCTTTGTTGGTTCCAAAATACCAGCCATCATTCTAAGCAATGTTGTTTTTCCAGCACCATTAGGTCCTAAAATACCTATAATTTCTCCAGCTTCTGCTTGAAATGAAATATCATCATCGGCCAAGAATTCTTCCTTTTTATATTTTGTTACATCACGAACAAATTTCTTAGTTATATGTTCTACTACTATCATTTTCTTCTCTCCTATATTTAAATTTTATGGTTTAGCACACATGTCTATCATACTAAATATTAAAAAATTACTCAATTTATTTAATCATCATTATCATAATTTATTCTTTATTCTTGGACTTTTTACGCAAACTATTTATCAACACATAAACACCTACTATGAACATCATTAAAAAAATTAAGGTAGGCAACACATAAGATGCAGAAAAATTTTGAATGAATGATATAATCGATAGGCTACCAGTTAACATATAAATTTCTCCAAGACTAATTACTATAAAAATAAGCCCCGATAAAAAACCAATAATATCAAATTTACACGATTTTAATAGACCAAATGATTGCAACATTACCACGAAAATAATACCGGGAATAAAAGTGAACATCAATCCTATAAAAATCAACGCCAAACCATTACTATTTCCTATAATGATGGCTTCTTTAGGATTATCAGGATTATATTTAATTGTTCTAGTACTCCCCTGTTCTGGAATAATATCTGTACCCAATGAAGTACTAATTGTATATTCTTTACCATCTACTGTATAACTGTATAATAATCGATAAGAAATATCCGAATCAGTATCATCATAAACTTCATAGTCCAAATAATACCCTTCTACTGATTTATATCCAACTGTCTTTCTATTTAACTGGACAATATCTCTAGTCCCCAAAACTAACATAGCCATACCAGCTAATAAACAAATACCGATTAGAAAAAAACTAATAATCAAGCTAGCAGGAACTTTTTTTCTAGAGGAATCTTTTTTTTGTGCTTTTTTCGAACTCAAATTTTTAAAAGCCGTATATATAGCCACACCCCAAAAAGGAATCGAAAATAGTAATGACACATAATTACCTTCTTTAATATTTGTATAGTTCCAAGAAACTAATATGATAACCACAAAGCTTAAAAAACTAATGACATATATTTTCTGGCATAGGTTAGCCAATTTTTTTTCATCTTTTAATAAGAAAAAAGTTTTAAAAAAGGAAGCTATACTACTAATAAAAAACGGAATCAATAACAAACGCCATATTAAAACATCATTTGTTATAAATAAATATCCTAAAATAGCATTAAAAATCAGTGTTTGTATTAATTTACTAATAAATATTGTATTATGTATCATAATTAGATTTCCTTTCAAACTTCTATACTAATCTAATTATAAAAACTAGTAGCTAAATAATCAATTAGATTCTATATTTTTTACGAATGGCATGTTCCTCCTCGCGAAGAAAAATAGTTTTCTATATAATCGACACTCTTATCTAAATGATTAAAATCGATACCTTCTTGTAACTGTCTATTTAGATCATCATTACATCTATCACAGCTAAAAGAACCATCATCACTTAGTTGAATCTGATAAGTGATATCATCCAATTCACATACGGTTACAGCTTCCACAGAAACATCTGTTGTTGCCTTCGGCTTATGTGTATACATAATTACTCCAATAATCGCTAGTATCAGACATATAACTAGATAAACAATCAATATAACTCCAACGACTTTTAATATTTTAATAATTATCCCTGCTAATTTTTCGGTATTACTAACTTTTTGCATTAAAACCGTTTCCGTTTCATTATCTAATAATTCGTCAATACTAATCTGAAAGATTTTAGATAACGTTTTCAATTGCTCAGGATTAGGCGCTGTATCACCTAGTTCCCAATTAGAAATCGTTTGTCTAGTGACATTGACTAATTCTCCTAACTGCTCTTGTGAAAAACCTTTCTGTTTTCGTAACTGTAAAATTTTTTCTCCTAATGACATAATTTTATCTCCCTTCATTTGCCATTATAGCCAATATCCAATACTAATTACTACCAAATTTTTTTAGAAGTTTGTCAAAGAAATCTAACATTTAACAAAATAAGAGATCTAAGTAACTATCTTAAACCTCCTAAGCGTTTTTTTATTTTTGATGTTTTAATTTCCAATCTTTAATCTGTTCTAGCCGCTGCTTAAATCGAATTTCATTACCTTGTACACCTGGCTGATAGTAAGTTTTCCCTTGCAAAGAAGGTGGAAGGCATTCCATTGTCGTCAATTTATCTTCACTATCGTGGGCAAACTGATAGCCTTTTCCATAATCTAAATCCTTCATTAATTTGGTAGGTGCATTACGAATCACTAGTGGCACCGGTTCGGCAAGCATTTTTTTAGCATCGTAACTTGCTAGTCTATAGGCTACATCACAAGCATTAGATTTTGGTGCTAATGACATATAGATAACCGCTTCCGTTAAATGTACATTACACTCTGGCATACCAATAAAATGACAGGCATGATAAACATTGATCGCTACATTCAAGGCGTTAGTATCAGCAAGTCCTATATCTTCAGAGGCGAATCTAGTAATACGTCTAGCAATATAGATAGGATCCTCCCCTGCTTCTAACATTCTAGCTAACCAGTAAACAGCAGCATCTGGATCACTATTGCGCATAGACTTATGTAAAGCAGAAATAATATTGTAATGTTCCTCACCATTTTTGTCATAAAGCAAAGTTTTCTTGGTTAAACATTCTTCGATTGTATCTTCTGATACTGTAATAGTGCCATCAGCTGCTACTTGACCATTGGTAACAACCATATCTAAAGTAGTAAGCGCTGCTCTAGCATCACCATTAGCAAAGTTAGCAATAACTTTTAGATTTTCTTCTGATATATTAACTATTTCTGCACCAAAACCTCGCTCGTCTGTTATCGCTCTTTTTAATAAGCGTAAAATATCATCACTAGATAATTCTCTTAAAACGAAAACACGGCATCTTGAAAGTAAAGCGTTATTAATTTCGAAAGATGGATTTTCCGTGGTCGCACCAATTAAAACAATTGATCCTTTCTCCACAAAAGGCAAAAAGGCATCTTGTTGGGCTTTATTAAAACGATGAATTTCATCAACAAACACAATCGTTCTCATTCCTAACTGCTTATTTTTTTCAGCATCTTCCATAACTTTTTTAATTTCTTTAATTCCAGAGGTCACAGCCGAAAAAGTAATAAATTCAGATTTGGTTTCATTGGCAATAATACGGGCTAAAGTTGTTTTTCCGACACCTGGAGGACCCCAAAATATCATCGATGAAATATGAACGCTTTCAATAATTTTTCTTAATAACTCGCTTTCTCCAAACAAATGAGTTTGTCCAACAACTTCATCTAAATTTCTTGGACGCATCCGTGATGCTAAAGGTTCATTAGTAGGATTTTCAAATAAGGATGCTTGTTCCATTATCATCACCTCTTTAAATAAATATTAAAAATATTTGATTAGAAAATACTTATCCAATTTAGAATTTTCCTTATCCTTTCGAATAAATTCAACTTGGAAACCACATTTTTTATAAAATTCTGGAGCTTGAAAAGCATACGTCGTTACATTCATATGCTGAAAATCTTTCTGTCTAAAGCGATCCTCAACAGCTGATATTAATTTAGTACCAATATGTTTATGACGGTAATCTTCAAGGACTATTAAATCACTAATATGAACCTCTCTGTAGTAAGAGTGGCCGGTAATAACACCAATAATTTTTTGATCGTCTTTCGCTATAAAATTGAATGATTGATACTGACAATTCACTTCATTTTTCTTGGCATATATATTAAATTCTTCATTTATCATTGTATCAATATTCTTATCTATTTTGCTCTTATATTCTATTGTTATCATTTTATCATCCCGCTTTCTTGTTCTATTATATCATGTATTAAATGATACTGCCCTAACTAATTTGTTATCGATAATGCTCATGATAGTTTTATGCAAAAAACATATACAATCATAGAATCGTATATGCTATTTATAATGTTCTATATTAAAGATTATTTCACCAATTTTTAGATTGATTTTATAAATGATCTAACTTTTTAAAACTTAATTTTTTTGTAACTTTTTTATTAATGAAATAAATCCTAGTAAAATAATAAATATGATAACAAAACATATAACTATTCTAAATAATACTACTCTTGTTATAGGGCCACCAAAATCATACCAACTCATTATCTCAAATATAAAAAACGTAATTAACAATGACAATATAGCAACCCCTATAATTAATAAAATTTTCTTCATGATTTACTTACTCCTTTTCAACAACCTAAAATTTATCTTTTATATTTCATTAATGATTTTATCTAAAGTAGAAAAATCAACAAAATTTACCTTTTTATTATAAGTTTCAATCATTGCTCTATTTTCTGCTGTTTGCTTTTCTTGTGATATGTTTTTAACTGCGTTATAAAGTAATTTCATCATTGTTTTATGAGCAAATTTCAATTTTGAATAATCTATTCCACCTCTTAAATGAAATATCTTTGCTTTTTCAAAAACTTCCTTTTGCACTTGTCTTTTTATATTATTCCTTATATTATTTACATTCTCTTCATCTGTTGGATCTGCAAGGCCAACGGTAACCAATATAATGGTTTTGTTGGATAGTTGGTTTAATTTTTTTAGTGTTTTCGCCATTCCTAATACTCCACCTGCATACAATCCACCTAAGTAAATTATCTTATCATAATCGTTTATTTCTTTTACATTTTCAAAAGAAATCGCTTCTATATTCGTTCTTCTTGAAAGTTCTTCAGCATATTGTTTGGTTGTTCCATAATGAGAACCATATATGATAATATTATTCATAACCTTCTCCGCTTTATATTTATTTTTTAAATACTAGAATCGCTTTGGCTGCTCCGGTTATTGACATAGTAACTAATTCATATCCATTCTGTAACATTTCATTGGCTTTTTCTTCTATTTTTTGAGCCATATCATCTGCTTTTGGTGAATATTGGATTACAATCGTTTTATACATTCTACACCTCCTAATGTTTTTCATTTTTTGAAATATATAGTACTAATAATATTATTCCTGTTAAATTGATTCCTATGGATAATCCTAGTAATAACCCTGAACTAAACTCACCAAATGAAGTTACGTCATTACCAGCAAATAAGATATAAGCTAAATACAATACATTTCCCAATATGATCAATAATATTCCGGTTTTTCCTTTATTCATAATTAATACTCACTTTCAAATTTATTATTTTTACATCAAATCACTAAATTATATTTTATTACTATTTAATGGTTTTAATTTTTTCTAAATCACTGCTACAAAGTATTTCTAAGTTTTTAAAAATTTTTTCTTCTTCCCAATTCCACCATTTTACTTCTTCTAAATAATTAATAAGTTCTTCACTAAATCTTTTTCTGATTACCTTACAAGGATTTCCTGCTGCTATATGATATGCGGGTATATCCTTAGTAACGACTGAATTAGCTCCTATAATTGCCCCATCACCAATATGAACGCCAGGTAATATGGTTACATTTTGACCAATCCATACATCATTTCCAATAACAGTATCTCCTTTAAATGGTAAATCTGTCAATTTAGGTGTTACTTTTTCCCAACCATTTCCCATAATATTAAAAGGATAAGTCGTAACACTATTCATCCTATGATTAGCACCATTCATTATAATTTTTATTCCCGAAGCTATTTGACAAAACTTTCCTATTATAAGTTTATCTCCCAAAAATTCATAATGATGTGTCACGTGTTCTTCAAATTTGTCTGCTCCATTTGCGTCATCATAATAAGTGTAATCTCCAACTTCAATATTAGGTCTTGTGATTACATTTTTTATAAAACAAACACTCGGAACATTTTTATTAGGAAATTTTTCATTTTTATCTGGTCCATAATTCATAATAACGTCTCCTTTACAAGTTACTATTTACTATTTATCATTTAAATAATTATACCATTAAATGCACAACAAAAATAGTAGATTATAATCTACTATTTTTACATGATTCGTATATGTTTTAGCACAAAACAATTTAAAATAAAGTTGTATAAGACAAAAAAGTGGAGCCTTTCGGCTCCTTCAGGGGGAAATATTAATATCAGTTCGTAACAATTTAATAATTAGTTAAAGTCTTATAAAATAAGGCTTTTTCATTTTATTAAATTTACTAGAGTTTATTAAAATAACTTTATATTTAACATTTAGTATCTGATTTTGGTATCTAGAAAAATAATAATAAATCGTATTAATATAATTTTTATTTATCGCACATTAAAATTAAAGCACTAATTTTCTTCAACTATTTCATAACCCAATTTCTCGTATGTTTTTTTTCTTTTCAAAAACATATTACGGGTTTTTGAAAAATTATCATCTATATAATCATAAATTAATATTTCTTTTTTATTACTATCTTGCCTATGTAATCTTCC
>CALVUW010000043.1 GCA_944363695.1 uncultured Bacilli bacterium
TGTATCTTCAATCGTAATAATTTTTTCATTTTCTTTAGTATGACTAGCTAAATATTTAACAAACTCTGTTTTACCACTACCAGTCTCACCACTAACAATAATATTACAATGACCTTCTACACATTTCATTAAAATATCATGAATATTAGCTGTAAAATAATCTTCTGCTAACAATTTTTCTCTTGATAAGCGAATCTTGGCTGGCGTTTTACGAATTACAGCTGCAATTCCATTCGTAGCAATTGATTCATGAATAAAATTAAGACGCAATTCACTACTTTCAGCATCTAAAAACGGTTTGGCATTGTTGAATGTTGTTCCCATTACATTGGAACATTGAAAGGCTAATTTTTCAACAAAGGCATCATTTAAACCTGCAATTTCTACCCGTTTAGAGCCATCAGTTAATGATCGTACCCAAGTTTGACCATGATTACAATAGGAAATATCAGTAATATCATCATCATCTAACAGTGGACGAAACGGACCAAAATCCAATTTATCAAAAATAGCCTCATTCATAACTAACCCCTTCCCTTTCTTTATTGTTGTGTTTGCATATCAGCTTCTGTCATAGCAGTAACGGTATTAATAAATGTTTTTAAATCTTCATTTGATAGTTGAACATCCCCTGGTGTTTCTTCGTAACTTTCAGCTGTTGGAACTGGAATGATTTCTGATTCATAAGCTCTTAAATAACTAGCTTTACGCAATAAGATATGATACTCTTCTGGTACAGCAAAAATGATTTGAGCAGGACTTGTTTTTTGTTCTAGATTAGCAAATACATTATTTCCTTCACTATCATAAACGGCTAATACTTTAACATTTTCTAATAATTTACCAACCATAATCTTATCGGCTACATTAGCTGTAGACCCTTCATCAATACGGTTCATTACTTTTAAGTAAATATCAATATAATTACCTGGATAAATAGAGTTACTATAGGTACTAGCCATATCAACATCTAAGTTATATAATACATATCCTTTTGGATAATCTAAGATGACATTAGCTGGTAATTGTTCTTTTTCTACTACACTTCTACCATAGAATAAGCTTCCTTCTGGAATAACGGTATCAGAATACACATATTTATCTACCACATTTTCTTTATTGCGGATAACATCTCCGCGTAACATTGATGGTGGTATTTCCATCGTTCCAATCATATCTTCGGTAATTTGCGTACCAGGGTTAATTGTTTGTTTGGCATAAGGAACCGTAACAGGATTAATAGCCTGATTAATTCGCATATTATATCCTACATATAACACAACGATAGCTAATAAAACACCAATAACTGTAACGGTATTTTTATTTGTAAAAAATCGTTTAATTCCTACCACTAAATTATTCATACATTTTCCTCCTACTTTCTATTCTTTCTATGTATCTATTTGACTATAATCCAGCTTCCCAGCTCGAATTAAATCCGTAATTAATTTATTTTCTTCATATTTTGATTCTAAGATAGCATCGATTTGATTACTAATACCTAATGTTTCACTATTAAAAGTAGCAGCGGTAGTCGAATCAATTTTAATACTTACCTTGGGTGGCGTTTCATTAATATCATAAATACGAATACGATAGCTTCGATCATTGTTGACATTTTGAGCAAAACGCCGGACAAAACTTTCGGTAAATTTTTCTTTATCAATTCTTAACATACCGCTTAACCGGTAATAGCCAATATCAACCGCATCCGTCATTGCCGCTTCCGTTGTTTCTTTTAATAGATAGTAATCTAGTTCATTGCCAGTTTGGTAATTTTGTACAATGTTGATAACCCCAAAAGTAAATAGCGCTAAAATAATAATCCCGATTAATAAGGTTGCTTTGTTCATATTACCTCCCTATTTAACAGATGAACTAATGTAGTCATTATAACATGCATTATCCGTATAAATTCTATTATCACATTCTGTCGCACTAGATTGGTTATTGCAACCAATTAAGCCTGATTTTCTTACCACATCTTCTCCTAAGAACTGGTGAAGAAAATAACTACGATAAACGGTTACACCAGCAGTTTTTTGACTTCCAGCCACAGAGACTTCCTGTTCATCATCTGCTTTAGGATAAGAATAATTATCATATTTTGCATTATAATCATCCCTAATCCTTTGCATAGTAGACGGCGTTAATACAATTTCATAATCCAAATACTCACTACTATTAGATTCATTATAAATCGTTTCGCCGCGACTTTCAATATTTTTTGTTAAAGCGACTGGCTGAATCGGATAGTTTACATTTGATAAATTTGTAGCATTACAACTCCAATTAAAGCGTGGATCACGTCCATTGATCGCGTTGGCACTAGCTGGGAACAAATCATTCAAAGAAACCGTTCGGAAGATAAAATCACTTGTAACATTTGGGTCATTATTATCTTCATTATCATCCGGATTATCACCAGGATTTTCATTATTTGGATTTTTAATTAGAGAATAGAAACAATTAACATCAAAATGCCAACCAAAATAGCCATAATTATCAATAGAAGTTTTGATATTATTTGTAGTCTTATCATTTATTTCTTGTTTTTGTGTATCGGTTAAAGCCGGAGCATTTTGATTAACCTTCCAATCATACCAAGCGGTATTAGTAGGACGAGAGGTTAGTTTTGTACAAAATTCATTACCAATGAACGTATAGAATTTCTTTTTACTATCAAGCACATTGGTAGCAACTTGTCCTGTTTTGTTATTGATATAGGTTCCTGGGAAGGAAATCACAGTTCGATAATCATTACCATCATTTCTACTATCATTCGTAGAACCCATACACCAACCACTAGTATCTTGAACAATCGTTGGATTTTTGCCACCGATAACAGGAGAATTTTGTTTCTGTTCTGCTTCATATACTGTTGTTCCTTCATTATCTACTGTTACTGTGTAAGTAGCTGTTTCGGTAGAACATTTTTTCTGTTGATTTTCACAAGCGGATTTTTGGGCATAGTAGTTAGCTAAGTCTTTTTCATATTGCGCTTGCGCCATTGTCTCTGTTGCTACACTATTAGCAGGACAACTATTTGTCCACGTACAAACATCATCACATTGATAATACTGACCATTTAAACTACAAAGTCGTAAGAAACCATCAGCATCATTGCTACAATATCTAGCTACACCTAAACCATTGTTCCATAGGCCATGTACTTTTAACACGGTATTTCTAGTTGCTTCTAAACTAGCAAAATAATACTGACCTAAATTACTCGAACAACCACTAGAACTAGGAACCCAACGATTACCAACGTAACTACCACCTGGATCACGTTGATGTTGTTCATATAATGCTTGAATTTGAGCAGCATTATTAGGATCAACTGTCTCTGGTGTTAAGCATTGACCATTTTCAACTTGGTCCATCCGACTTAGTAAACCATTGTTTGGTGTAAAAATACTATAGTTTGGCAATTCTGTTTCTTTGGTATCTTCTTGACCATATACTTCTATATAACACTGATCAATACATGATTGACCATATTTACCACCGTCACATTCTTGCACGCATTGATCAAAGTCTTCACTTGGACCTCCATTTTCACTAATTCCATAAGAAGTTTCACAAGATGCATTAGATATACAAACATTTGGGCGAGATGGAAGTGGCGCTGTATACGTATATTCGCATTCTACTTTTGATTTAATTTCCACTACATACTGAAAACACATACCAGATTGAGTAGCGATCGGAGCACCAAATTCAACTGTTACAACTTCTTTACAAGTTTGACGACAGCTTTGCCCTCCACCATTTTCTTTCGTTTCGACATGACTAAAGGTTCTACTATTACCATCTGTATAATAATCACAGGTTAGAGAACCAACTTCAACATCATCCACATTCTGCTCATCTGTTGTAATCGTTGGTTGTTTATTAATACTACTATTATATAGTTCTTCCGCTGTGGTAATCCATCCTAGGACAGTCTCATAATCATATTGATAAGAGGTCATCTCTGAAAAGCAGTATGGAACGGCATTACGCATCGTTTCATTGTTTTCCCATTTTTGTCGATAACTAGCACATAGCGTATCATATAATTCATTTCTAGTTGAAGCATCTGAAAAAACAGTATTAGAACCAATTAATTTGTTCGCAGGACATTTACCATCATCAGCACTTAAGAAAAATTGAATTTCCAATTGGTCATGTTCAGGGATAGTTACACTAAAATTACCATTAGCATCGGGATATTGAATACTACTATTTTGACTTGTTTTATAATATAAACCATTAGCCCCACTAAAATAAGCAGTATTACCACTTTTCGTATAATTAATTTTATCCATATAAGTAGCAGAAATATAAGATCCCGTACATGTGTTGTTTTCAGCAGTTACTGTATCGGTTGTTATACCAATAAATAGTAGACCAAAACAAATAGCTATACCAATATACCGTCTACACTTCTTCATCTTCTACACCTTCTTTCATTCTAGCCTCTATTTTTTGATAGTGCTTACTTTTCTTTACATCATATAACTTTTTTTCTTCATTAGCGCGCAATTTTCTAGCATCGACTCGAAATGAATAATTCGTAGAGGCACCATAAAATCTCGTACACGTAAATAATGTTAATAGTAAATCATCACTAGATACGTCCACACTCATCGTATATAAACTTTCTTCTTTAACTTTATCAATATAAGCAGCTTGTTCTTCTTTCGTGTACGTATCAAAGAAGGAAGCTTCTTGATTATCTTCTAATAAGGCCACCGCATAAATTCGATATAAAGCGGTTTCTCCCGAGGCATCTGTATATTCAATGAATTGATTTTCTTCTAAAAATTCAGGATAGATAAATGACATTAAGGACTCAAAACGCCTCATCGTCTCATCCCCTACAATTGGATTGCTAGATACATTTCTAATGTTGTGGGAAATGTAGGCCGGACGATTACTGTTTTGATCTGGATTAGAATTGGTCCAAGCAAAATCATAATCAGCGGTAATAACATCTGTCTGATCTGTCGCCCGAATAAGTGGTAAATCGATATTAGTGCCTTCTACCCGCAACCAGCCAACGACTTCATCACCATAAGTTTTTGCTTCCTCTATCTTTTCAGTTTCATCTTGTATAGTAAAATCACTCATTCTGACCGAATTTGATAAAACAATAAAAATTCCTAAAATGATGAATATTATTATGATTAAACCGTATCGTATCCTTTTCTTCATTTTACTACTCCTATCTTGTGATGGTATATGGATCGTCTAAAGTTCCTGTTCCGCCAGTTATGGTAACATCTTTTAATAAGTAAGCCTTTACTTTAACACCTCTTTGTAAATAATCATCTGTATCGGCATAATCATAGTAAGTATTGCCAATCGGATTAACGACTACTTTGGTATTCACTCGACGGGATGAATCAATACACCAATATCCACCAGCACTACTATTTAGACCTTTGGCGCTAAAAATATCAAAGGTAGATGAAATACTGATACGCACTTTGTACTTTTCGGTTTCTTTTTTCCCTTTATAAGTAATTTCTGCTTCATAAATTGGGACTTCAATTTCTTTTTGTGCTAGTAAATCGGTAACAAGATAACGATTTAATTGATTATTGATCTGATAACCAATGTTACCAACCACATTCGGATTATATACCTTTTCAGTTCCTTCATCCGTATAACCAATATTAATCTCGCTACCATTATCCATCAAAACTTGATTCATCACAATCGCTGTCGTACCATCACTTTCTGCTCCCATAATGCGCCAAATATAGCCAGAATAACTAATGTATTCTCCCGTATGCCGCTGGTTGATGGCTTCAAGCCGTCTTCCTGTATCTTCATTCATGATTTGATAAGGATTGCCTTGCGTTCCATCTCCAGCAACAATTCTAGTATTTGCTTTTAACGTCACAGCAGGACGTACATTTAATAAATAACTGGTATCCATAGCCATAAGGCGATTTGGATATTGATAAATGCTAGTCACAGCCCAGGGTTGATTATTTTCATTATTGTTAGCTAACCATACTAAATTGCGTAAATCCAAATAACTAATATTTTGATCTAGGCTGTTATTATAATCCTGTACCGATAATAAACCAACATATTGTTTATTAGAAAATTGATTACAAGTAGTGGTCGTAATATTGGCAGCAGAAATATTTTCGTCACACCAACTACTTTTAACTAGCATATCTTGATAATCTTCTTCTAATAGGTTATAAAAGTAACTATTTAACCAACTTGATACACTGCTATCAGCTAATCTACCATCTTCGCTACCATAATCAACATTCGCTAAAGGATCGTTGCTAACGATCGTAACCGTATCATCATCGTTTACTTTTACAATGCGAAATAACATATGATTAAACATCAGATAGTTATTATCAACAGCCCCTTTATAATAACCATCGCTTGTTTGACTCTTAACCGTTGTTGCTAAGTTTTCTACTACTTCTACGGTTCTAATGATATCTGTTTTATTATTTAAGCTATCCGTCGTTTGATAATGAATCTCATAGGTTCCTACTTGGCTTGTATCTACTGTACCTGTAATGGTAACCGCACTAGCATCCATCTTACCATCGACATTATCAACAACACTTTCAACGCCTGGCTCTTCATAAGCTTCGCCACGATTAATTGTCATTTTTTTCTTGCCATTTAAGGTAATAGTTGGTCCCTGATGATCGGTTGTCGATTCATAATTACCGCATTTTAAGTACGTATAATATTCTTGCTTGCCATCCCTTGTGACGACACGTACACTAGATGCTTCTTCATCACATAATTGATCATGATAAGGCGTATATAATTGATCTAAATATTTTTGATCAACTAGTGTTTTTAGACTAACAGAACTCACCCGATTTTCTTCTTTAGGAATATAAGTATGATTGATCTCAAAATATCGTTTGCCAGCTTGATCTAATTTCTTTTCTTGCTCACTAAATAGATAATTTGGATAAATAAGTCCAAACCACAGCAAAAGAAGAATAAACAAAATGATTACAATAATAAGAGCAATGATAAGTCGCTTTTTTTTCGTCATTTCTAAATCCCTCTTTCTAATTTAAATGATAAATATAACGTTCATTTCTAAGCGTAAACACAAAATCGATTTCTTTACTCGTATCTATTTCAGATGGAACATTCAGATAAAGCATATTGCCAGTATAATTTCTCACGGCACTGCTTATTTCTATACTCCGACTGGTATCTTGATTATCCTTATAATTAATTTTAGCATATCTAAGAAGAAAGTCAACCAAACTCTGGTTATCAAAGGTATCACTGGTGAAAGAAAGTTCTAAAATCTTTCCTTGTTGGTTAGTTAAAGGAAAACTCCTAATTTGGCAACCATCACTGGTGCAACTATAAGCAGAATAAGTTGTCTCTGCTAGTATTTGTGCATTTTGAAATGCTACATTTGCATCATCTGAGAAGGTCATGGTCTCCCCTTTTTCTTTTATATTTTTAGTCGTAATCTCACGCATATCTTGTACATCTAGTTTAATCTTTTTAACGGATAAACCAACATCCACATCTTGATAATATAAAACATATTGTCCTGGATTCCAGTCTTTATTTACTCGAAAGACAAGGAAGAAGTTTTTAGTAGCACCTGTGTCAATTGTTTTTTGATCATATCCAGTTCCTAAGTCTGAAAAATAAGCATTATATCTGGTCGTTTGACTACCAGCTTGATTTTTATTAATAAGATGGAAGCGATTGACATTCATAGCTCGCGGGCTACCTTGGTTCGTAACAGTTAATGTAACAACCAAAAATGCAGCTGAACTATCAGTATCTATTAAGGTACCATTAGTACTACGTTCCGTTAAATAACTAGCATTAACCGTCATATCATAGCGATTAGCCAATACACTCTGTCCTTCTCGATAAGTCTTATGAACAATACCAAAATAATAATAGGTATAACCACTTATCCCAACAATAACAATTAAAAATAAAAGATGAAATAAAAAGCGATGTTCTAAATATGCATATTTCGTATGCCGCCAAAACTTCTTTAAGCGCCTGATAAGTTTATCTTTATCTAATTCAATATTAACTTCAAATTCTTCTCTATCTTCTTCTCGAATGGCTAGGTACTCTTCATCCTTATTAAAGCCAAATTTCTTTAAGTCAATTCCTAAGAAACGAATACCAAAGATAACAAAGATTATGTATTGTGGAATTTGTGCTAATAGCAGCAAATCACGGCCGGCCATCAGGCTTGTCAAAGTGGAATATTCATCAAAGGTTGCAAAATAATTATAAATGTAAATGAAAACACCAAATAGAAAAATATAAGCTAGTAAGACAAACCAATATATTTTCCACGGTTTCTTTTTATAATGCAATAACACCATTAAAATAATGACAATCGCAAGAATACAAATTAGAATAAAAAATGGTAAAAAACCAAGATATTGACTAATTGGTTCTAAGGAGGCATCATAACTTTGGGTAGCGATTACATCTCGTACAAAACTATACAGTATCGTTGTTTTATAGAATATATAAGCTCCTAATAGAATTAATATTAAATGAATTTTTTGAAAGTGTTTAATTAATAATGCATATGGTTTTCTTAAAATCATATCTAGACACCTCTTATTCTAGTTAAGTATATCTTATTTTTGTCATTTTGGAAAGATATTAACTTCCAACTTTCTATTTTGTGA
>CALVUW010000044.1 GCA_944363695.1 uncultured Bacilli bacterium
TTTGTCGTGATACTAAATTATATTAGTATCATTTTTATCTTGGCTGTTTTTAAACGCACTTTCCTTATATATAAAAAGAAACAAGCTAACATAATAGATTATTTCTTTTACTATTTTTCTAGCTGATTAGAAATAATTTTATTTAGCCATACCGTTAATTTAGCTAACAAGTTATAAAGTAGCCATAAACTAAAGATTAACATAATCAACTCTAAGATAGCCAGTAATTCTTTATCTTGATATAGTAAAGCCCCTGCGGTAATATCTATATTATGTTCTGTAACATAATAAACTAATACAACGTATAACAAATTCATAAAAGCAAAAATAATTTGATTGATTCTAGCTGTGATTCTATGCTTCTTTATACTGATAAATGAATAAATACCAATTACATAACTGATTAAAAATACCATCAATAAGACAAACATATTTGGAAAATAGAATTGTTTCAATAGCTCCTGGGTAGCAATTTCTATTATTTTTATCAGAATAGGAGCGGCCATCACTATAATAGAAGCAACAAACAGGATCCAACTGGCTATAATCAAAATAGTAATCGTTCTATTCTTTTTATATCGATTTAAGAAAAAAGTACCAACCACCAATACCAAAAAGCCTAATACAAAAAGTAACAAATGTGTTGTGAAAATCTGATTAAACACAAGCTGCAAGGTTTCTAATAACGTTAATTGTTCCATTTTCTCACCCCTATTCTATTGCTTCAAAAATATAAATGGTTTGCATATGATCATTATCTTTAGTACAAGTAATTAAGGTTAATGTTTTCTTATTCCTGTCACGATAAATCGAAACATAGCCGGTTTTTTCCTCACTATAAATATTAACAAGTTGATAACGATATGTCTTCTGCTGATAGGTTATTGATGCTTGATCACCTTTTTGTAATTTGTATAAATTTCGAAAAAAAGCTAAATAACCCGTACCAGAATGTCCGGCGATAATTAAATTACCTTTTTCAACATCTGGCATAGAAGATGGCTGTATAATCGTAATATTACTTTCAATATTATTATAAATAGAATCCGGACTAACCAAACCTAAGCGCAAAGAAATAGCAGGTATTGCTAAAGTAGCAATATATTGTTTAGCAGGACCAGATGGTTCTACTTCATCACTTGCAACATCATCAGTTTCTACTTCAACATTAATATTTTCTTTTTCTGATACTGGCTCTTTTAAAGCATATAATAATAAATCCATTTTATTAAACACAGCTAGTTTTTGAATCATTAAAAAATTATGAGCTAATAAGAAAAGCCCAATGGTAATCATTAAAAGACTTAAAAGAATAAATATTTTATTACGCATAGACCCCTCTTATCCTCCATTATCCTATAGTAGCAGTGTATCCCAGTTTTATGATTTTGTCAATAAAGAGACAGCATCAAAAAAGAAGGACTAATCCTTCTTATTTTTACGTTGTTTCTTCTTTTTCTGATCTATTACATTATATGCAATTAAACCAACACCACACACAAGAATAACCGCTCCACAAATATAAGTAATTGTACTAGCATCCATAGCTGTATCTGGTACTTCAATTTCTGGTTGGTTAACCATAGTAACTGTTTGAATATCACCAGTTTCACTTACCTGGAACTCTACTTCAGTTGTACTTAAAGTATAACCTTCTGGAGCCATTGTTTCTACTAATGTATATTTACCAACTGGAAGGCGATCAATTTGATGTGGCGCTTCTGTAGAGGTCCATTTTTCAATTACATTACCTTCGCTATCACGTATTTCAAGTTCAGCTCCCGGCAACTCCTCTTCATTGGTAATATCTACTTTACTAATTTGAACTTTTGTATAATCGTTAGCAAAAATGATATCTGGTACATCCGTACCTTTTTCTGGAACATATACATCAATTGGAGTTGGCATACAAGCATATCCTTCGGCTGCTTCTATTTCGACGATGGTATATTTACCCACCGGAAGTTCTTCAGTTGTATATGGCTGACCTGTCGTAGTAAACGTATCCACTACTTTACCATCAGCATTTCGTATTTCTAGCTTAAAACCTTTTTCTGGCATACTAACAGTAATACGTTGATTAGCAACACTCACTTTTGTATAATTATTCTTAATAAACTGTTGTTGTACTTCACCTGTATTTGTAACCGTGAAAATTACTTTCGTCGGATTTAAAATATAGCCTTCAGGTGCTTCGACTTCTTGTAAAACATACTCGCCTACTGGAATTTTAGTAATAACAGTTGGCTTTGTAGTCGTAATAATTTTCATATACTCTTGCCCAGTATCACGACTTGTAATAGACAAAGTAGCACCAGCAATATATTCACCCGTATTAATATCTAATTTTCCAACTTCTAATTTTGTATATTCGTTTTCCATCTCGATAGTAGCTATGTTATTACCACTAGTATAACTATCAGCTGCTGTTACGGTATAAGATTTTGCAGTACCATTATTAATATAACCACTAGCTGGTGATACTTCTGTAACCGTATACGTTTTACCAGGAATTAAATCAGTAAACTCTTTGGCAGTACCATCGGTTACCCACTCTTGTGTACTAAAACTAGTATCATCAGTAGAAGAAATTCTTAACGTTGCGCCTTTTACATATTCAACATTACCTGCTTCATCAGTAGATGTTTTAATAACTTTGATTTTTGCTTTAGGAATTGTAACAGAGGCATTTGCTTCTTTTTGTATATCGGATGGATACAATACCGTTAACAATCCATCTTGAACAGTAGCATCTGCAGGAGATGGCGTATATAATCTTAATTTATTACTACTAAAAGTAGCCGTTGCTTTTAAACTAATTGTCATATTACTACTAGTAACCGAACTAGCCGGAACAACGATTCTAAATGTATCTCCTGTATTAAAGGTAGAATTAACATCAATTTGTTGATTTTGATTATTTACAAGATAATATCCACTTGGCGCACTCACACTAAGTTTATAAGTCGTAGGAGTTGAAGCATTTACCGTAATAGGTGAAGAAATATAATAATCTTTATTGTTGATCATCGTAGCACTCATTGTAATAGAACTACCAAAGGAAAGGGTTGGATCTGTGGTACTACCACTATTACGAGCAGCTATCGCACCATCTAACAATGTACTTAAAGCAGCACTATGCTCTCCATAACTAGTCCGTAACTGTTCTACTGAGCTATTACCATGTTCTAATGGTTCACCATAATACATACTCTTATAAGCCCATAGTGTCCACTGCGTAACAAAGTAATTATCATACTGATCGCCTGAGGCCATTGGCATTTTATTAGGATAACCATTTTCAACAATGTAGACAATACCAGGATCAGTTATCTCTCCTGCTAATACCATAGATTCAGCATGCTGCATGGTTTGTTTAGAAATATTATAACAATAAACAATTGTTTCAGTACCAGCAATACCTTGTACTGCTGCAGTTTCTTCATAATTTGGTTGAAATGGATCATGTACTCGATGAATATTTTCAACACGAATGGTAGTAGGAATATCAGGTACTGCCATTGTACTTTGATAAAAAAACATCAAGAAAGTAGAAATCATAATCACAACAATCAAAGAAGCATTAACAATTAACGTTTTATGATTTGTTTTATTTGGTCTTTTTTTACGTAAATTTCTTTTCATAACTCTATCCTTTCTATTATATAAAGCATTATACTACACTTTTTTTTGTATTTCAATAAATCAAGCAGAAAAAACATTGGACTTCTTGGTTTACAAACTATTTTCTTGAAATCGTAATTCACTATTTAATGCAACCAAATAGGCTATTGTCTATGCGTATAATAACCCATAACATATCCTAATAATAGAGGTGTATATAATGATTAACGCATTTCAAAGCTTATCACCAGTTATGCAAGCACTACTAGCAACCATTTTCACTTGGGGCATTACAGCCTTAGGTGCTGCGATTGTTTTTTTCTTTAAAAAAGTCAATAAAACTTTAATGGATGCTCTATTAGGTTTTGCAGCCGGTGTTATGATTGCTGCTAGTTTTTTCAGT
This sequence comes from uncultured Bacilli bacterium, assembly GCA_944363695.1. Taxonomy (GTDB): domain Bacteria; phylum Bacillota_I; class Bacilli_A; order RF39; family UBA660; genus Onthousia. The sequence continues at coordinate 4,028 of CALVUW010000044.1, forward strand.
TTAATTAGTCCTGCCATTGAAATGGCCAATAATTTAGGAATGACATCTTGGCTAATTGTCGCGATAGGCTTTCTAGCAGGTGGACTACTTTTATTTGTTGGCGACAAAATCTATGAACTAATACAAAAGAAGTATGGTAAAAATAAGAACACAAATCACAGTATTAAGCGATGTCTTATGTTGATTTCTTCTATTACACTACATAATATTCCTGAAGGTTTAGCAATTGGGGTAGCATTTGGAAGTCTGGCCTACAATCTAAATGGTACAACTTTAGCCGCTGCTATGACATTGGCCTTAGGTATAGGATTACAAAATTTTCCCGAAGGTAGTGCTGTTAGCTTACCACTAAGAAGAGAAGGATTTTCTAGAAAAAAAGCTTTTTTCTACGGACAACTATCTGGTATTGTAGAACCCATCTCAGCTGTTATTGGAGCTATTTTAGTATTAAAAATCCAAACGTTACTACCATTTTTACTAGCCTTTGCAGCCGGTGCTATGATTTATGTAGTGATCGAAGAATTAATTCCAGAAAGTCAAGCCAATCAAAAAAAAGACCTCATGGCCTTCTTCACCTTATTTGGTTTTACGCTAATGATGATTTTAGATGTAGCTTTAGGATAAGTACCTTATGGTGCTTTTTTTACGATCTTCTTTTTAGGATATATTTTCTGTAATAAAGAGTCAGGATAATGTTTATCAAAAAATTTCTGAATAACACTAGTTGCTTCTATACCAGCTCGTCGTTCTTGTTGCCTAATATTAGCATAAACAGATACACTTATATCAAACAAAAAGAACAAAATTAAAATCATCGTTAGTGTACATCGCTTAGTCTTAGGAATAGCACTTAATAATTTCGATAACAAAGGATAAGCATAAAGAATAAATAAAGTTGCCATAATTCCCCAACCTAACATATGAAATAGGCTCGTTCTTCCATCAAAATTTAGAAAATAATGGCTATAGTCCCAAGAAAGAGAACCCAAAAATGTTTCTTGGAACCATGAACATAAATATTCAATAAAGCCCCCTAACAGACAACCACTTAAGAATAACGAAACAATACTTTTCTTATTTTTTAAGCATTCTGTTAATACAACAACACCGACTCCATAAACCGGATTAAAAGGACCGTATATCAGTCCTTTTCTACTTTGAAATTCCCCAAATTGAAAAAGACAGTAAATGGTTTCATAAACAACGCCGATAAAACAACCAATGGTAAATAAAAAAACTAATTCATATAAGATATTAAAATACTCTTGTTTCGTTTTCTTTACGACAAAAGGGATCATACTACCACCTAATTAATTCTATCATGAAGCTATTCTAAATACAACTTTTGATTTTTCTTTAGAGAAATCGCATACATATCTGTCTTAGGACAAGTAAAAATTAATTTTGGCGTAGTAGGAATAGAGGGTTGAACTGTCTCTTCTGTTCCCTCAGGATCCGTTGGAACATCCGGTTCTACAACATCTTCATCTGGTTCAACCGGTTGAATATCAGGGGCTGGTGTTACTTCTATGGCCCTAAACTGATAACCATGGCTATCTAGAATGCGAATGCTATCGTCAATCCATAAACAATCTGTAATTAATTTACCATTATTAATAGACCAATATCCCGCCTGATTTTGATACCAGCCACTACCAGTGAACTTGCCTTGACCACATTCAATATGAACATGATTTCCAGTAGCATTCCCAGCAGTTCCTTCTTCATAAAACCTAGCTCCTTGACTAATAATCTGGCCTACCTTGAGATCGGAAACATCATTATCATGCGCAAAAAGCATCGTTAAATAATCAATTGTGCCATCAGGATATAAAACCGGATCTAAACTTTCCAACCATACTTCATTAGCATCCTGTGTATAGATTTTACGAATAACACCCGTAAAAGGAGCTCTCATATAATCAATTCCAGCATCACTACCAGCCTCATCTATGGCATAACTATCTTTATGGGTCCCTTCTGTATGGCTTTGGGTAATACGCATATATTGACTTGGATAAAGTGGTTTTTCCATTACTTATCATCCTCCGTTTCAATCAAGTTTTCCTTAGGAATAGTAATTTGATCCTTGGATACTAAGTCAGAATAAGAGGCTAATTTCCCTTCTAATGATTTATAAATTGTATCTGCTCCAATAAAGCTAAAAAAGCCAACCCATAAGCTTTCCGGAAATGTAATCGTCGTAAAACTTAAACAAAATAAAATACCACAGACTAAATTTACAATCAAACTATAAATACACAGACAACTAGAACATTTAAAATGTTTTTTTGTTTTTTGTACAAAAGCACATGTTATAGCACTTAATGCAATAGAAACCACAAGCATTTGTTGTAGTAAGCTAAGTTTCAACATTTTCTCATCACCTCTAAAATAGTCTATGATAATGAAGAGAAAAGGAAACCTTGTTAGCCCAATTTACATACTTAAAAGTAGTTTGATGATACCTAATACTAATATATGAGCAGGATAATACAAATAAAAGAAAAACTTAGATTGTTTACCTAATTTCTGGTTATAAAAATAAATGCATAAAAATGAAAGTAAAGAAAATAATTGGATTGGTTCTGCTAGTAATAAGGTAGCGACTAAAATAGCTAGAACTAATACAGCAGGCTTGCCTTTAAATAAATAGAAAAAGCTAATCACTAGAATACCTAACATACCATAGCTAACATGAAAAATAGTAGCCATAAGACCCATTAATATTAAAATAATGGTAGTCACAAACGATAAAGCGATATAATAATCAAATTTATTCTGCACATATTTGGTTATAGTCTTTTTACTGATATCTAATAATTTTAAAGTTACAAGTCCTAAAGCCAAGGTAAAAAAAACATTATTCGCATCTAAATAGAAAAAACTATCATAAAAAACATAGTCATAAATGACTTCTGAGATAACTGCTAAAACAACTAGTCTTAACAAATAGCGACTAAATTTTTTAGTATGCACATAACCTTCTGTTAATAGAAAAGCAAATATCGGAAAAGAAATTCTTCCTACTATTCGTAATGCATAATAAAAAGGCGTACCAAAAACAACACCGATATGATCGATTGTCATTGTGATCAGCGCAATCAATTTTAAATCAAAATTACTTAAACATTTTTTCATAGTTATAATATACCATAACTTCCATACAAAACAAAAATAGTCACTTATCAAAGTGACTATTACTATACTGTATAAAGTAAATTAACGTTTACTAAATTGAGGCGCTCTACGTGCTTTCTTAAGTCCAGGTTTTTTACGTTCTTTCTTACGAGAATCACGAGTAACAAAACCTTCTTTTTTAAGAATACGACGATAACTGTTTTCTGAATCAACTGGTGTAGCTTGATCATATACTAATAGTGCTCTTGTAATTCCAAGGCGAACAGCTCCTGTTTGTCCTGAGAAACCACCACCAGTAACATCAGCATCAACATCAAACATATCACGCGTTCCGGTTACATCTAGTGGCTGGGTTAAATCCATTACTAATGTTGCATATGGAAAATATTCATTAACATCACGTCCATTGATCGTAATCTTTCCGGTTCCAGGTGTTAAACGCACACGTGCCACACTAGTTTTTCTTCTACCCGTTCCAGTATACACTTTCTTTTCTTTTGCCATGATTAACCTCCCTATTAAATATCCATTGTTTCTGGTTTTTGAGCCATATGTGGATGTTCTGGACCAGTATAAACAAATAATTTCTTATACATCGCTCTACCTAAACGATTTTTAGGTAACATACCCTTAACAGCTTTTTCCACCATTTCAACTGGATATTTTTCTATCATTTCTTTAGCAGTTCTTTCTCTTAAACCACCAGGATATTGTGAATGACTATAGTATTTTTTGTTAGCTAACTTATTACCAGTTAATAATACTTTCTCAGCATTTACAATAATTACATAATCGCCACAATCAATATGTGGAGTAAAAGTTGCTTTATGTTTTCCACGTAAAACATGTGCTGCTTTACTAGCAATACGTCCAAGTGGCTTTCCTTCAGCATCAATTACATACCAATTTCTTTTTACAGTTTCTTTTTTTTGCATATAACTTGTCATATTTCTTTCTCCTTTATTTAAATCGAACTTTCCCAGGGTTCAATTTATGTGGGGATATAAAATGTACCGATTAAAATTATACTAGATGAAACCGATAAAGTCAATCATTATTTTATGTTTGTTCATTTTGAAATTGATATTCGAAATAATATGAAATTTTGATTTGGATATTCGAAATAAAATAGACCCATATATA
>CALVUW010000045.1 GCA_944363695.1 uncultured Bacilli bacterium
AGGAGGTTTTTGATGTCCATAGCTGTAAGCCTTTTGGAACCACAAGCACTGCTTGTGGTTTTCTTATACCAAAAAAATAAAAGAGAGAAAATACTCTCTTTTATATATAGTAATGATCTAATTTTATATCTTGATTAGGGAAACCACCTCGTTTTTTTATTTCATTAAGAATTTGTAAATTTTGCTTTTTACTAAATTGCATTGTGTGAAACAAAACTTTTTTACCATTTGTGAATGTAAATTCTAAACATTGGACTGTATATTTAGATGTTAATTTATATGATATAAAATTTTTGCAATCTTGCTTTATTTGTGGAAAAATTTTTTTATTTTGTCCAATAGTAACGAACTTGTTATCTACAAATTCGACTTTTGCTTTTTTGAATAAACTAATAATTTCTAAAATTAATAAGGGCTCACCTATTATGATTGCTAAAATTATTAACAAACTTTCCACCAAATTTACTTCTTTATTAAACCAAATAAATGAGGTAATTAAGGAAATTAGTCCTGCTAAAATAATAATTGATAAAGATGAAAATAAAAATATAAAACCAAACCCATGAGCTCTGATAATTAAATGATCATTACTTTTTTTATAGGTCATATCCTATTGCTCCTTTGTCTCCCAAAAAATAATTAATCCAACTAATAAGACTTTTGCTTAAACCAGTTGTTATGCCAGCCTTTTTTAGAATGAAAATGCTAAATGCGCCTTTTGCAAAAACTTTTATTGCCATTTTAGCCGCTGTATTGTTTATTAATTTTGTAATTCCAGATTTAAATACAGCTATAAAACTATTAATTCCTTTTGTAACTCCTGCCAATTTATTAAAGCCTTTACCAAAAGAATATCCTAAAATTCCCATACCAAAGCTTTTTGCTAAAATAGATATAAAAGAATCATTTGTTTTCCCAGTAATATTTGTAAATAAATTGGTTGTTAAAGTTTCTCCAAAACTCATTACTCCAAAAGCTATTTGAGTGTTAAATCCTGAAAGGACAAAGGCTATACCTCCGATTAGTCCTCCAATGAAAGCTCCAGCGAATTTTTCCCAACTCCAATCCCATTTTCCTGTTGTTACTCCTTTGACAACAGTTGATACTAATTGAACTGCTGTATTTGCAAATGCAAATGCTAAAGCGCCTATTAATAGAGCTAACAAAAATCCAATTTGTCCGTTTGAATCAAAGTCATTAACAGGATTATTTAAGCAGTAAGCATAAAGGTTAAGCCCGTTAAGAGAAATTTGAGTTACATCTAGGGTGGTAATATCATCAGCATTTATAAATCTTCCAAGTTGTGGGTCATAATATCTACTATTCAAGTAATAGAGATTTGTTTCAAAGTCGTAGTAGTATGAGCGATAACGGAATGGATTTTTGAATGCGATGAAGCGGTTGATTATACTTGTGTCATTGTAACTATAATCACTATTGATTATACCATAAGTTCCATCATCTTGCAAGTATATTGATCCTTAAGCAAAAAAATACAACAGCTTAGCTGTTGTATACTTAAATTTATTTTTTTATGATTTTATTTTTAAATTTCTCTTCAAAATCATTTATCGTTCCTTCAACAATTAAATTTTTTTGACATAAAAACTTATATGTTTTTTTAGGCCATTTGAAATATATTTGAAAATAATCTCCATAATCTATTATTTTTTTTATATCTGATACATTTCTAGTACTTTTAAAATTGTTTCCTTCATTAATGATCATATTATTAGTGATTATGATTTTTTTAGGAATTATCATGTCGAGAGTTTTTCCCCTAATGGAAATAAAGGAATTGATAAAAAGAATAATAAAGGAATCAAAAAAACTAACCAAATTAGATCTATTTTTATGGAAACAAAGATAGTTAGTGCTATACCTATTATAACAGGAATTATTGACGCATAAAAGAAAATTAATTTTTCTTTTTTTATTATAAAATTTTTATTTTTTTCTGATATATTTCCAAAGAATTTTAACATTGAACTCTCCTTTTCTAATTTTTAATGTTGAATTGGTATAAGATGGATAGTAATATTCAGGTGGTATATAGTTATCGTAATCTTTAGGTCCCTTATATTCAATTCCAGGCATGTCAAATCCAAAAATAGGTGCTATTATGAATGCAGTAAAATCAAATGCTAAGGTTCCAATAGCAAATATTTGGAGCACACTGACTCCTAAAACAGTAGTAATTCCAAATGCTCCCAAAAATACAGCTGTTGTAGCAACTATTGCACCGCCAGCTGCAAGACCAAAGGCAGCTCCAAGGAAGATTTTTCCAACTAAATCCCATCCTCTAGACCCATTTTTATATGCGGTAACACCACCAACAACAGCACCAGCGACTGTTGTTATAGCTAAAAAGGCAAGAATAAGTGCAATTAAAAAATTTCCATTTGGATCATAATAAATAATAGGATTATTGGAACAATAGGAATAAAGATTCAATCCATTTAGAATATCTTTGCTATCTACAAGAAGATTAATATCATCAGCATTTATAAATCTTCCAAGTTGTGGATCGTAATATCTACTATTCAAGTAATAGAGATTTGTTTCAAAATCGTAGTAGTATGAACGATAGCGGAATGGATTTTTAAAGGCGATGAAACGATTGATTATACTTGTGTCATTATAACTATAATCACTAGTAATTATAGCATAAGTTCCGTCATCTTGCAAGTATTTAGCGATACAATTACCCCAAGCATCATAATCATAACGAGTAATTTATGTAAATAGAAATAAGGCATCTCAAATGACTGAGATGCCTTGATAAACTATAGATATGTTTTTGCAAAAATCAATAAATTAAGTGAGAAAAGGCAGAGTGTTAGTGAGTTAAAAGCTATTATTAAAGATTTTAAAGATAAAATATTTGTCAAAAATAGTATATTAAAAATTAAACTTAAAATAGATATCAACCAAAATAAAAGATTTAATAAAATACACCAATATTTTTTTTTATTAGGATTAATAAAAACAAATTTTAATAGGAATTTTTTGTCCTTTATTTGTTCCTTTTTGTTGATATACAAAATAAATAAGCAATAAAATACTATTAATATAGTCAATACGATAGTATTAACAAGTATATTTATATCCATCTATTTATTCTCCTTATTAATTATTGATTTTGTTGAATCCAATATTAATCCAATATCTCAAAATATTTATTCCTGTTGTTATAAGATTTGTTCTAAATGTGCCAATTGTAAAATCTTTTAAAAGTTTTGAGAATACATGTTTAGTATAGTGTGATAGTGCATTACTAAAACTTTTAGATAAGTGTTTAATTGATTCTTTTTCAATTTGATTAACAAATGTTGTTTTTGGAATATTTTTTCCTGGCATTTTACCAAATGTCATTCCATCAGAGGCACTAAATAGAGCACCTAATCCAAAGCTTATAAAAATTCCTGTTTCGGTTATTTCTTCTCCAGTAATTAATTGTCCTCCTATGTATTGAAACATTGATAAGGTTCCACCAAGTAACATTTGTCCGAATAATCCAATTGGCGAAGCTGCAATTAAACCGCTCAAAGCTCCAAATATAGTATCTAATAAAACGAGTCCCCAATCAATTTTATTCCAACCATTTGTTAGTCCTTGTGTAACTACAGATGAAGCAAAACCGACTACTGCTCCGACAATGAGTGCTATTAAGAATGTAAATAATAAATGTCCATTTACATCAAAGTCATTTACAGGATTATTTAAGCAGTAAGCATAAAGATTGAGTCCGTTGAGTGTGATTTTGGTTACATCAAGCGTGGTTATATCATCAGCATTGATAAATCTTCCAATTTCTGGGTCATAATATCTACTATTCAAATAATAGAGATTGGTTTCAAAATCATAGTAGTATGAACGATAGCGGAATGGATTTTTATAAGCTATGAATCTATTTAGATTGCTAATATCATTATATTTATAATCCGATTTTATTATATCATATGTTCCGCCATTTTGCAAGTATTTTGCGATACAATTTCCCCAAGCATCATATTCATATTGAGCAATTTCCGTTCCATCTGTCGAATAAATGCCGATTATGTCGTTTTGTGCGTTTTTCTTGTAGTAATAATCTGCGTCAACTAAGCTATTTTTAAGATGAAAGCCTATTACACCATCTACACCATAGTAAAACGTTAGTGTGTTTGAAGCATCGTGCTGCATAATGATCCATTTAAGAAATAGGTAAGGTTCGCAATAGGCATAGTTAGGCTACGCACGATTTCGTGCTGCCTATAATGGAGGGTTTTACCCGTTATATGAAAAACCACCAGGTCCACTGGTGGATTTTTATTATACCAACAAAAACGAGCAAGTTTAAACTTGCTCGTTTTTGTTTGCAACTCAATTTCCTACATATGATAATTGCAAGACATATTTGTTGCTTCAACTTGTACATTTACATTAGTATTAACTGATTCCATGATAATTCCTCCTTTATTACCAATATAAATTGTAAAGAAAATCTTTACTTGATAATATATATAACATATAATTAAATAAATGTCAAACATTTTTATTTGATATGGTATTGCAATTTTCTTGGTAATATGTTATCATTTTACAAAAAGAGGTAAATATGAAAATCTTAATTATTACAAATTTAGAAAATGATTGTAGTGAAGAGGACATTTGGATAGCAAAATCATTTGAAAAAGATGGACATTATGTTTTACTAGAAAATAAATATTTCAGTCCAAAGCTTGACAGCATGTTCGATATTTTTATAAAAAGATACTCTTGGATTGAAGATATTAATCAATTTTCAGTAGGAGGAAGTGAGTCAGATTACGAAACTAGAATTGTACAAAAAAACTTGCCTAGAATTAATTTTGATGGTAAATTTGACAACCAAGGTAAACATTATCTTTCTAGATTATACGCTAAAGGATACCCAGTTGTGCCAACAATTTCTTCTTTAAATGATCTTCAAAAATTAAGCGAATATGATACTTTCTTGCTTAAGCCAGTCAACGGCTATAGCGGTTTTGGCATAATAGAAGCTAGTGCTGATAAAGTTATAAGTTTATGGAATGAAGACTATGTAATTCAGCCAAAAATTAAATTTGATAGTGAAGTTCAATTTTATTTTATTGGTTCTAAATTCCAATTTGCACAAATCTTTAAGCCAAAAAAGCTTAATTCACATGAAAATGCGTTAAGATATCACCCATCCAAAATGGAAATCTCAATTGCTTCAGTATTTGCAAACCTTAATGGGACTAATTTTAATGGTGTACAGCGAATTGATTTTTTAAAAAATGGAAATCAATTACTGCTTTCAGAACTCGAAGATGATAGTCCATATATGGCTATTGAGTCACTATCTGAAAATGAAAGAGAGAAGTTTATCAATAATTTCAAACAAATGACTTACGAATATATGAAAAATTTACATAGGGAAGATGAAGATCAAACATCAATTTAAGAGGTCACACTATTGTTATTTTATTTTGATTGTAAATCTACTTCTGTTAATGTGTGACATTATCTCACACGAATATACGCCGAGCGCACGCGCATGATCAGTTGCTGTAAGTTCTTCTTTGTTATCTTGTCCTATAAATATCACTTTTTCTCCAATTTTTAAGTTTGGAATGTTTGTTATATCCACATACATACAATCCATGCTCATTTCTCCAATTATGGAACAAGCTTTGCCTTTTATTAAAACATATGATTTATTTGATAGTATGCTATCTATGCCATAACCATATCCTATAGGGACCAATGCACGCACCATGTCTTTGGAAATAGTGTTTTTTTCTCCATAACCTATGCTATCACCTTTTTTAACAACCTTGATATCTGTAATATGCGACTCAATGGACATTACCTTTCTTAAGTCTTCTTCATAACCACAATAGCCATGAAGAGCCATTCCTACCCTTACCATATCATATTGATATTTTTTTGTCAAAAATAAAGTGGTAGAACTGGCAGCATGCGTTATTGGAGAAAATCCTGCTTCTCTTACAAACTTATAATCATTTTCATAAGCTATGCTTTGCGCTAGAATGTTTTCTTCGCAATTTTCATCAGTTATAACAAAATGCGTGTAAAAGCCTACTACCTCAAAATATTTTTTATGACGCTTTAGGTAATCTAATATATTATTTAATTCTTCCTTGGTTTTATAGCCATATCTATTTAAACCAGAATCTTTTTTTATATGTATTTTTATTTTATTATTTTTTGCTTTTAAATGTTTAATAAGAGCTTTAAGTTGATTTTGCGAACCTATTGTAATTTCAAGATTAAAATCAATAGCCTCTAAAACATTATTAGGAAGGATATACCCTAGAACCAATATATTGTTCTTTATGTTACTTTTTCGTAATTCTATCGCTTCCTTTACAGTTGAAACGGCAAAATAGTCTACTTTATCAGCAATTAAGTTTGCTATTTCAATCATTCCATGACCATATGCTTCACCTTTAACAACAGCACAAACTTTAGCGGTTTTAGCCAGCTTTTTTATTATTTTAATATTATGATTTAAATTTTTTGAATTTATAATTAAATTATTCATAATTTCCTCATAACATAATATTGAAAAATACAATTATTTTTTTGATAATAACCAATACATGATTCAACTTTTAAACCATAATGTTCAAATTGTTTTTTTGTAAGTAGTACAGGAGTATGTCCAAAAGCTATAACCAGTCCCCCCTTCTTCACCTTAGTCAACGTTTTAGGCAAAAATTGTTTGGCTTGATATTTTGAAACAACTTGATCATTTAAAAATCTTAGAAACATTATATCTATAGAGTTTTCTTCTAATTTAGAATCTTTAGCATTACAACACTCACAATAATCTAAAAATTGACTTGCATAGTCTGTCATTTGCTTGCTTAAATCACCGCCTAATATTGTAACAACAGGATACGCTTTCTTGAGCTCATACAAAAATTGTCCAGTTGAACAAGCTGGATCATAAATTTTAAGACCATTTTTTATATATGGCTTTATAAAGCTTTTCGTGTATTCTCTTAGGTGTTCTTCGCCATATCCTAAATATATTACTTTATTTGGATTTAGAGACCAACCTTCTTTCCCCGTTTTCTCAACTTGATTGGTGCCATATAATCTTTCTTGAAAAGGATAAATTATCTCCAGTTGACTATCGCTTTTTATCTTATCAAAAGTCGATAGTCTTTCATCCTCGGCCATTGGATAATATTCCACAAAAACGTCTTTGCCAGTTAATTTTTTAGATTTTAATATGCCAAGGATCATACTTGCCGTTATCTGTGAACAATTAATAGCATTGAGCTTGTTCTCTATACTTAACTGCGACCTGATTTTACGGCCTAAAATAAAAATTTTATTAAATTTAATGTAAAATATAGTTTGAGGTAAATTATAGATTTTATCTATTATATAGTCTACCTCTCTTGATTTTATTTCTTTTATATCTAGTTCGGAATGTAAAAAATGCTCTTTTTTTATTATTTGCTTATCATATATTTTTTGTTCCATCTTGGTTAATTCATCATATGGAATCTGATAATTGTTCTCATATTTTATCATTTTTTACATTCCTTTATCAAAAAAATCTTCATCAGTTTTGGTACGTTTCATTGCACGTTTTTTCTCTTCAGCTATCTCCCTCTCTAGCTGTTCTCTTGCAAACTTTGACCTTCTAGGTTTCTTCCCCGTTCCTTCATTATCTAATGATGCCAAACTTGCTTTCATATCCCCTATTACAAACTTTGTTTCATTGCTTGGATCAGGTCCATATCGTTTATCAAAATTTTCTATTTTATCGCTAAACTTATATTGAGAAAATTCATAACTATATGTCCCTAAGCCACTAGATAATTTATTAAGGACTATTGGAAAAGTTGTCATCTCAGCAAATGGTACTATTCCAACAATTTGAGCAAAATCCCCCAAATCTTTAAACTCGTTAATCTTTGCCTTCTTGCTATAAAGATGATTGATAACCGCATTCGAGGTATTCGATGGAGTTGTTACTATAAATTCAATCATCGGCTCAAGTGTCTTTTCATTTGCAAGTTTTAATGCTCTAAATAATGCTAAAGGGACACATATATTAAAATGTTGTGGGTCAGAGCCCATAGAATCAAATTTACCACCAGTAATTGAAATTTCAGATACTGCAACTACTGTATTAGAGTCTG
>CALVUW010000046.1 GCA_944363695.1 uncultured Bacilli bacterium
GAATAAGCTAAGACTTATTCCATAAATTCATCTTCTAGTTTTTCTAATGGTTCCTCATCCGTAAATTTAGATTCTAGTTCATAGGATACATCTCGATAGCTTCTTAAACCAGTTCCAGCTGGAATTAGTTTTCCAAGTAATACATTTTCTTTTAATCCTTCTAGATGATCCACTTTACCATGAATCGCTGCATCCGTTAAAATTCTTGTTGTTTCTTGGAATGAAGCTGCAGATAAGAAAGAATCTGTTTCAAGAGATGCTTTCGTAATTCCAAGCAATACTGGTCGACCAGTAGCTGGTTTTTTACCTTTGATAATAATCTCTTTATTTCCTTCAGTAAATTCTCTAAAGTTCACTAGGGAACCTGGCAAGAATTTAGTATCACCACTATCGATAATACGGATTTTAGAAATCATTCGTCTAGCGATAATTTCAATATGCTTATCAGAAATATCAACACCTTGAGAACGATAGGTATTTTGTACTTCTTTTAGGATGTATTCTTGAGTCGTAATTGGATCGGTTACAGCTAATAATTCTTTTGGACTAATAGCACCTTCTGTTAATTTATCACCACAACTAACGGTATCACCTTTTTCTACACATAACTTAGCACCATAGTTAGTAACATGTTCTTTCGTTTCAACTTTATTGGTAATACTAATTTTATATTTACCATGATCTTCAGCGATTTTTGAAACTTTACCATCAATTTCAGCAATGGTTGCTTTACCTTTTGGATTACGAGCTTCAAATAATTCTTGTACACGTGGAAGACCTTGAGTGATATCTTCACCACCAGCCACACCACCGGTATGGAAGGTACGCATGGTAAGTTGTGTTCCAGGTTCACCAATAGACTGGGCAGCCATAACACCAACTGCTTCACCAATTTCTACTAAATTACCAGTAGCTAGGTTACGTCCATAACATTTTTGACAAACACCCTTCTCAGTATTACAAGTTAAAATACTTCTAATTTCTACCTCAGTAATACCAGCAGCAATAATTTTATCAGCAATAGATTCTGTAATATATTCATCTTTGTCTACAATTACTTTCTTTGTCTCAGGATCAATCACTTTCTTGTTAGCAAAACGTCCGACAATACGATCGTATAAGCTTTCAATAACGGTTCCTGTTTTTTCATTAACAAAAGCTTTAGCTACTACACCTTGTTCGGTACCACAATCTGCTTCTCTTATGATCATATCTTGTGATACATCAACAAGACGACGAGTTAAATAACCAGAATCGGCTGTTTTTAAGGCTGTATCGGCACTACCCTTACGAGCAGAGTGAGTAGATAAGAAGAATTCAGATACAGATAATCCTTCTTTAAAGTTTGATAAAACTGGAATTTCAATTGGATCTCCATTTGGTTTCTGCATTAAACCACGCATTCCAGCCACTTGTGTAAACTGTGATAAACTACCACGAGCTTTTGAATGCATCATGATGAAGATTGGGTTATCTACTTGCTCTTTAGAAATTTCTTCCAATTCATCTTGTACTTTATCTTTAACGCCATGCCATGTTTCAATTACTTTTTCATGACGTTCTTCTTCAGTAATTAAACCACGTTTATATTGTTTATTAATCTTATCAACTAATGCCTGACCTTCTGCTACGAATTGTTCTTTCTTCTCACTGGTTGAAACATCACTCATAGCAATCGTAATACCAGCGATAGTTGAATAGTAGAAACCTAAATCTTTCATTTTATCTAACATCGCAGATGTTTCTGTTGTTTTATAACGATTAAATACTTGTGCAATAATCTTTTCTAACGTACCTTTAGCAAATGGTTTTACTAATGGCATCTCTGCTATCGCTTGTTTTAAATCGGTTCCTGGTGCTAAGAAATACTTATTAGGTGTTATCTTTTGAATATTTTCATCTGTTGGTTCATTAATATAAGGGAATGAATCTGGTAGAATTTCGTTGAATTTAATCTTACCAACGGTTGTTACTAAGTACTTGCCACGTTGTGTTTCTGTAAATAATTTATATTTGAAAGAATTAACTGGTAATACGATACGAGCATGTAAAGTAATTTCACGTCTTTCATATGCCATTAAAGCTTCATTACAATCTTTAAACACACGCGCTTCACCTGGATCATTAGCTTTTTCCATCGTAATATAATAGTTACCTAATACCATATCTTGAGATGGGGTTACGATTGGATCTCCAGAACTTGGCTTTAAAATGTTGTTAGAGCCTAACATTAAAATTCTTGCTTCTGCTTGGGCTTCTTCTGATAACGGAACATGAACAGCCATCTGGTCACCATCAAAGTCAGCATTAAAGGCTGGACATACTAACGGATGTAATCGAATTGCTTTTCCACCAACTAAAATTGGTTCAAAAGCTTGAATACCAAGACGGTGTAGCGTTGGAGCACGGTTTAATAATACTGGATGTTCTTTAATAACATCTTCTACAACATCCCAAACAACTGGATCTTGATTTTCAATTAACCGTTTAGCAGCTTTAATATTATGAGCAATATCACGTTCTACTAAACCATTAATAACATGTGGCTTAAATAATTCTAAGGCCATTTCTTTTGGAATACCGCATTGATACATTTTCAAAGATGGACCAACAACGATAACAGAACGACCAGAATAGTCTACACGTTTTCCTAATAGGTTCTGGCGGAAACGGCCTTGTTTTCCTTTTAACATGCTAGAAAGTGATTTCAAAGGACGATTTCCGGCACCTGTAACACTTCTGCCACGACGACCATTATCGAATAGAGCATCAACTGCTTCTTGTAACATTCTTTTTTCATTTTGAATAATAATGCCAGGTGCACCTAAATCAATTAGTTTCTTTAAACGATTATTTCTGTTAATAACACGACGATATAAATCATTTAAATCACTAGTTGCAAACCGACCACCATCTAGTTGAATCATCGGACGTAAATCTGGTGGAATAACTGGTATACAATCTAGAATCATCCATTCAGGGCGTTGATTAGAGCGATAAAAAGCATCTAATACATCTAATCGTTTTAATAATCTAGTTCTCTTTTGACCTAAAGCCGTCTCTAATTCTTTATTAATTTCATCAATATCGTGTTTTAAGTCTACTTTTTTAAGTAATTCTTTTATCGCTTCAGCACCCATACCAACTTTAAAGCCATTACCATATTTTTCATAATAAGCACGATATTCTTTTTCTGATAATGTTTGTTTATTTTCTAAAGGGGCATTACCTTTATCAATGACAACATAACTAACGAAGTATAATACTTCTTCCAAATCTCTTGGACTCATATCTAGTACAAGTCCCATACGAGAAGGAACACCTTTGAAAAACCAGATGTGAGATACCGGACTAGCAAGTTCAATATGTCCCATTCTCTCTCTTCTTACTTTTGCTTTTGTTACTTCTACACCACAACGATCACATACAATATTTTTATAACGAACACGCTTATATTTACCACAAGCACATTCGAAATCTTTTGTAGGACCAAAGATTTTTTCACAGAACAAACCATCTCGTTCAGGGCGAAGCGTACGATAGTTAATAGTTTCTGGTTTCTTTACTTCTCCATGTGACCACTCACGAATTTTCTCAGGAGATGCAATACCAATTTTTATGGCATCAAATTTATTTACTTCTAACATTATTCCTCATCTCCTTTTATTAATTCTTCTGCAATTGGATCAAATGCAAAATCTTCTTCTAAATCAAGTTCATCTAGATCTTCATCTATTTCTTCTTCGCTATCGGCTTCTTCCTCAGATGAATCAGCAAGTATTGGTGTAATATTAATTTCATCACCAAATACTGGCTCACTTTCTTCATCTGATTCTTCAATTTCTTTTAATTGTAAAGATTCACCTTGATCATTAATAATTGATACATCAAGTCCTAAAGCTTGGAATTCTTTCATTAATACTCTAAATGATTCAGGAACACCAGCTTGATTTAACTCTTGACCTTTTACAATCGATTCATAAACTTTAACACGACCAACTACATCATCCGATTTAACTGTCATCATTTCTTGTAGGGTATACGCTGCACCATAAGCATATAGAGCCCAAACTTCCATTTCACCAAAACGTTGTCCACCAAATTGAGCTTTACCACCTAATGGCTGTTGGGTTACCAATGAATATGGACCAGTAGATCTAGCATGTAATTTGTCATCTACCATATGGTGTAATTTGATCATATACATAACACCAACTGAAATACGATTATCAAATGGTTCACCAGTACGTCCATCGTATAAAACAGTTTTTCCATCTTTATCCATACCAGCTTCTGCCATCATATCTTCAATATCTGAAATTTGTGCTCCATCAAATACCGGTGTAGCGATATGAACACCTAATTTTTTTGCAGCCATTCCCATATGAATTTCTAGAATCTGACCTAAATTCATACGAGAAGGAACACCTTGTGGATTTAACATAATATCAACTGGCGTACCATCTGGCAAATATGGCATATCTTCCTGTGGAAGAATAAGTGAAATAACACCTTTATTTCCGTGACGACCAGACATTTTATCGCCCACTTGAATCTTACGTTTTTGAATAATATAAACGCGAATTACTTTAGATACACCCGCTGGTAGTTCATCATTATCCTTACGAGAGTAAATTTTAATATCATGAACAATACCATCTCCACCATGTGGCACCCGTAAAGAAGTATCTCGAACTTCACGAGTTTTTTCACCAAAGATAGCATGTAATAATTTTTCTTCACTTGTTAATTCTGCCATACCTTTTGGCGTTACTTTTCCAACTAGAATATCTCCTTCTTTAACTTCAGTACCAATCGTAATAATACCATTTTCATCTAGATTTTTCCGTGCTTCTTCACTGACATTTGGGATATCTCTAGTGATTTCTTCTGGTCCTAATTTTGTTTCACGACATTGCATTTCATAATCTTCTAGATGCAAGGAAGTAAATTTATCATCTTTTACTAAATTTTCATTTAAGATAACAGCATCTTCATAGTTGTAACCATTGAAAGTCATAAACGCTACAACCATATTTTTACCTAAAGCAAGTTCTCCTTTATCAGTACTATTACCATCTGCAATAATCGTTTTACCAGCTTCTACTTTATCTCCAACTTTTACAATTGGACGTTGATGATTACAAATACCAGAGTTAGCTAGTTCAAAATTAGCTAGATAATAAGTATCTTCTCCCGTTTTATTTTTAACGACAATTTTCTTAGCATCAACATAACTAACGATACCATCCGCTTTAGCAACAATACAAACACCTGAATCTTTAGCTGCAATATATTCAACACCAGTTCCAACAAATGGAGCTTCTGTTTTAATTAATGGCATTGCCTGACGTTGCATGTTAGCACCCATTAAGGCACGTGTTGCATCATCATGTTCCAAGAATGGAATACAACTTGTTGTAACAGATACAACTTGTTGTGGTGATACATCAATATAATCTACTTGCTCAGATTTTGCTAAAATATTCTCACCGCGGAAACGAGCTGCCACTTGAGCATCCGTAATAATATTTTCATCATTCGTTCCAACAGTTGACTGCGAAATAATATAATCTTGTTCTTCATCAGCCGTTAAATATACTACTTCATCTGTAATTTTACAATTTTCTACTTTACGATAAGGAGTCATGATGAACCCATATTCATCAATTTTTGCATAACTTGCTAGCGACGTAATCAAACCAATGTTAGGTCCTTCTGGAGATTCAATCGGACAAATACGGCCATAGTGAGAAGCATTAACATCACGAACTTCTAAACCTGCTCTATCTCTTGATAATCCACCTGGTCCTAAAGCAGAAAGACGTCTTTTGTTGGTAAGTTCAGCGATTGGATTGGTTTGGTCCATAAATTGTGATAACTGGCTACTACCAAAAAATTCTTTCATAGCAGCTGTTACAGGACGAATATTGATTAATGTTTTAGGGGTTACTTCTTCCATTTCTTGTGTTGTCATACGTTCACGTATAACACGTTCCATCCGTGACACTCCAATACGGAATTGATTCTGTAATAGTTCACCAACTTGGCGAATACGACGATTACCCAAATGATCAATTTCATCAAAATTACCAACACCATGTAATAAATTCAAATAATAAGATACAGCTGCATAAACATCAGAAATAGTTAATCTTTTTACTTCAATAGATTGGTCATTACCAATAACATTTAACTTCTTCTTTTTATCGCTTGGATCAACAATTTTAATCATTTGAATTTTGTTATAAGTGTCTAATTCTTCATTAATTGTAACTTCTTGTAAATGATAACCATTAGCAAAAATTTCTTTTAATTGCTCTAACATATCCTTTGTAATAACGGTACCCTTTGCAAATACAACTTCATCATTTACCTTAATATCTTCAGCTAAAGTTTGATTTAATAAACGATCAATAATATTTAATTTACGATTAAATTTGTAACGACCAACTTTAGCAAGATCATATCTAAATTCATCAAAGAAACGCGTAATAATTTGGTTTTTAGAAGAATCTAGAGTAGCAGGTTCTCCTGGTCTTAGTTTTTCATATATTTCAATTAAAGCTTCATCTGTGTTTTTGGTAGAATCTTTTGCAATTGTATTTTTTAGATAGTCATCTTCACCGAATAGATTTAAGATTTCTTCATCACTAGATAAACCAAAAGCTCGTAATAGTGTTGTCAAAGTAACTTTTCTAGTACGATCAATTCTAACATATAAGACATCTCTTGCATCCGTTTCAAATTCTAACCAAGTTCCACGAGTAGGGATAATTTGTGACGTAATTAATTCACGACCATTTTTATCGATTTCATGATTAAAATAAACACTTGGACTTCTAACCAATTGTGAAACAATAACACGTTCAGCTCCATTAATAATGAAAGTACCACTATCGGTCATAACAGGCATATCACCCATAAAAATTTCTTGTTCTTTTACTTCGCCTGTTTCACGATTAAACAAACGCACTTCTACTTTTAGTGGCGCTGCAAATGTCGTTTCTCTATCTTTACTAGCTTTAATAGAATAACGGGGCTCATCAAAATGATAATCTCCAAATTCTAATGATAAAGTACCAGAAAAATTTTCCACAGGAAATAAGTCTTCAAATACTTCTTTGATTCCATCGGTAATAAACCATTGATAAGATTTTTTCTGAATTTCCAATAAGTCTTTTAGTTCATACGTATTTTTAATTTTTGAAAAATTTCTTCTTTCGTGATAATCTCCATATTTTACTATTTTATATGCCACAAAATTCACCCCTATACACATATTTCTCGCACGATTTATTATTTTAAAAATAATACGTTGCCAATTTATATTATTAACACAGTTTAATCAACAAGTCAACCGTTTTTAGCTTGAATTATAAAAAAACCTTTGCTTTTTTTTAGGATAGTAACGTTATACGCTTTTTCCAAGTCTGAAATAATCGATTTAGCGCCCTGATCTTTTCGTATCACGCAATATAAAACTCCATTTTGTTTTAAATGTTCTTTAGCCCCAAACAGGATTTCATATACAATTTTTTTACCTGCACGAATTGGCGGATTTGTAACAATAATATCAAAATATCCTGTTACGGTTTCATAACAACTACTTTCGTATATCCGTATATCAGTACAATTATTTTCTTTGCTATTTCTCTGAGCTAGATGGAGTGCTCGACGATTGATATCTACCATCTCTACTGGTTGGCATGACAACTTATTAATAACAATCCCCAGGGGACCATATCCACAACCAACATCTAATATTTTCCCCTTTAAATCAGCTATTGGAATAGATTCCAATAATAAGCGACTTCCAAAATCCAATCCCGTCTTGGAAAAAACTCCATTATCTGTGTAAAAAATAAATTCTTTTCCATTGATGGTAGCAACTGTTCTTTTTAATTGACTTGGTAAATTTTTATCGTTTTCAAAATAATGACTCATCTCATCACTCCAAAAAAGAAAGAGACAACCATCACAAATACGTATAGTTGTCTCCTTTCGTAGTGTTATAATACAACATTTTTAAGATTTCGTCAATCTTTTTCATAAAATTGATAGTGTTTCCAAAGTGTGGAGATTTATGAAAGAAACCTTTACAAAATAAAAAAACGGTTAAAAACCTAAAAAA